>JBAUWD010000073.1:0-6605 GCA_049583575.1 Nocardioides sp. | reverse complement strand
GCGCAGCGCGACGACCCCGTTCACCACCACGTCACGCACCCCGACGGAGAGCCGGTGCGGCGCGGCGAAGGTCGCCCGGTCGGCGACCCGGCCGGGGTCGAGGACGACCAGGTCCGCGGCGTACCCGGGCTCGAGCACCCCGCGGTCGGTCAGGCCGAAGGTGTCCGCAGGCAGCGACGTCATCCGGCGTACGGCCTCGGGCAGCGTGAGCACGCCGAGCTCGCGGGTGTAGTGACCGAGGACCCGCGCGAACGAACCGTACGCGCGGGGATGCGTCGGTGAGTCGAGGTTGCGACCGACGGGCGCGATGGACGCGGCATCGGAGCAGACGCCGACCCACGGCACGGACAGCTGCATCCGCAGGTTGTCCTCGCTCATCGACCGGAAGGCCGTGAACACGGGGGTGCGCTCCGAGGCGAGGACGTCGAGCACGACGTCGACCGGGTCCTGACCACGCCCGGCGGCGATCTCGGCGAGGGTGTGTCCCTGCCAGCGGGCGTTGTCCGGGTGCCGGAGCCGGAGCAGGAGCACGTCGTCCGCGCTCGGCGTGTCGCCGTACCGGCCGAGGGCCACCAGGTCGGCGCGGATCTCCGTGCGTACGTCGGGGTCGGCGAGCCGGTCGTACAGCGCGTCGGCGCCGCCCTCGTGCCACCGGTCCGGAACGGTCGACGCGAGGCCGGTGCCGCTGCGGGTGTAGGGGTACACGTCCGCGCCGATCGGGACGCCGTCGTCGCGGGCCTCCTGCAGCTGGGCGAGCGCGTGCTCCATCAGCGGCCACTGCGGCTTCCCGGCCGCCTTGAGGTGCCACATCTCGCCGTGGACGCCCGAGCGGCGAACGATCTGCAGCAGCTCGTCGATCGCCGACAGCAGGCCCGCGCCCTCGTTGCGGACGTGCGAGGCGTACGTGCCGCCGTACCTCGCGGCGACCTCGCAGAGCGCCACCAGCTCCTCGGTCGAGGCGAAGCTGCCGGGTGGGTAGATCAGCGAGGACCCGATGCCCAGCGCGCCGTCGGCCATCTCCTCCGCGACGATCCCGCGCATCGTGTCGAGCTCGGCGTCCGTGGCGGAGCGGTCCTGGTAGCCGACACCGTGCAGGCGCATCGTCTCCGCCCCGATCAGCGACGCGACGTTCTGCGTGCAGCCGGAGCTCTCGACCGTGGCGAGGTACTCCGAGAGCCGGGTCCAGGTCAGCTCGATGCCGTGCTCGGCTGCGTCGCGGGCGGCGACGTCCCGGGCGATCGGCGGTACCGGGCCCATCGACTCACCCTCGCCGAAGATCTGGGTGGTCACTCCCTGCACGAGCTCTCCGAGCGACGTACCGTCCTCGAGCACCGAGTAGTAGGAGTGCGACAGCGGGTTGACGAAACCCGGGCACACCACGAGGCCGGCGGCGTCCAGGGTGACCGCGGCCGGTTCGTCGGGTGCCAGATCGCCGACGCGCACCACCCGGTCACCGCTGATCGCGACGTCGGTCGCGCGCGGCTCGCCACCGCGCCCGTCGAGGACACTGCCTCCTCGGACGACCAGGTCGTACATCTGTGCTCCTCCCCGGCTCGAGAGCCGCCGTGGTACGCCGCGGTCAGGCCGTGGGCGATCGGTGTGTGACCCTTCGGAAGACCGCCTCGGTGGAGAATGCCAGCGCCACCATCACGACCAGGACGGACACGTCGCGAGGGCTGCTCTGCGTCACCAACGCGACCAGCGCAGCACCACAGGCCGCGGCGGCCACGGTCGAGACCCAGGGTCTCGACCCACGAGATCGTGCGGTTCGGGCCTCGGCCAGGTTCACCACCGCGAAGATGATGAGGAAGCCGGCGCTGCCCATGGTCGAGATGTTGGCGAGGTCCAGCACGTTCGCGAGCACGATGGTCGATCCCGCCGTGATCAGGAGCCCCTCCAGCGGCTGGCTCCAGATCGACCGGGTCAGCTGAGCCGGCAGCTCCCGCGACTTGGCGATGACGTAGGCCATGCGGGCCGATCCGTAGAGCGTGGCGTTGATCGCGGACGCCGTCGAGAGCATCGCGGCGATCCCGATCATGGCGAACCCAGCCGAACCCAGGGCCGGGCGAGCCGCCTCCGCCAGCGCGTAGTCCCGAGCGTCGACCAGTGCCGACACCGGGAGCGACCCGACGGCGACCACGGCAACGAGGACATACAGCGCGATCACGAACAGCACGGAGGTGAAGTAGGCGCGCGTCAGCGTGCGGCCGGGGTCCGCGACGTCCTCGGCTGCGTTCGCGATCAGCTCGAAGCCCTCGTAGGCCAAGAAGATGATCATCCCGCCGGCGACCACCGACACCGGTGAGCTCCACTGCGTCGGCTCCAGTCTCGTCGCGGACACCCCGGCGAGCCCGACCGCGACGAACAGCAGCAGGATCGCGATCTTGACGGCGACGACCAGACGCTCGGCCCGAGCCACCGTGGCGGCACCGGCCACGTTCAGCACGGCGATCAGCGCGACCACGGCGGTCAGCATCAGATGACGATCCGTGGCCCGGTGTGCCTCGGGCAGGAAGCTCGCGGCGTAGCTGCCGAAGGCCTGCGCGTACAGGGCCAACATCACCACGTAGCTCAGCCACAGCAGCACGTTGACCCCGCCCGAGAAGAGCCCGGTGCCGAACGCCCGGTTCACGAAGGTCACGGTGCCGCCACGGCTCGGGTACGACCTCGACAGCAGCGAGTAGGACCTCGCGGTCAGCAGCGCGACGAGGCCGGCCAGGAGGAAGGCGAGCGGTGCCGCGCCCCGGGCGATCTGGACCGAGAGGCCGAGGACCGCGAAGATCCCGCCGCCCACCATGCCTCCGACACCGATCGCGACGGCACCCCAGACCCCGACCGGCCGCGAGGGCGCATCCGCGGTCGCAGGCACCGCAGCAGGGTAGCCGCCCCGGACGCGGAGTCCGCGCCCGCCGGCAACGGGGTCACTGGTCGACCGACAGGCCGGCGAGCTTGTCGGAGTCGAGGATGAGGTCGATCTCCGCGATGCGCTCGTTGACCACGGTGACGCCCACGACCGCGACGACCGCTCCTCGGGTCCTGGCGATGATGCCGGCGGCACCGTTGACCAGGGCGGGCTCGCACAGGCTCGCGAACCGCGGGCCGTGGGTCGAGGCGTGCTCGGCGACGTCGAGCGCTCCGGTGAGGAGCGCCGGGGCCAGCCAGGTGCGCGGTCCGGTGTCGACGCGGAACACCACCTCGGGGTCCAGCACGGTGAGGAGCGCCTCGAAGTCGCCGGCACGCGAGGCCGCGAGGAAGGCAGCCACGACGCGGCGTTGGGTGGACAGGTCGGGGTCGGGCACGGTCGCCGTACCCCGCAGTCGGCGCCGCGCCCGGCTCGCCAGCTGCCGGGTCGCGACCGGGGTGCGCTCCACGATCGGTGCGATCTCGTCGAACGGCACGCCGAACATGTCGTGGAGCACGAACGCCAGGCGCTCAGCGGGTTCGAGGCTCTCCAGCACGACGAGCAGCGCCAGGCCGACGGAGTCGGCGAGCAGGCTGGCCTGCTCCGGGTCGACCGTCGGATCGGTGCTCACGACCGGCTCCGGCAGCCAGGTGCCGGTCGGGCTCTCCGGCCGGGACTTCCGCGCCCTCAGCATGTCGATGCACACTCGGCCCACGAGGGTCGTCAGCCAGCCGGTGATGTTGTCGATGGCGCGGCTGTCGGAGCGCGTGGTCCTGATCCATGCCTCCTGGAGGGCGTCGTCGGCCTCGGTGACCGACCCCAGCATCCGATAGGCCACGGCACGGAGGTGGGGCCGGTTCGCCTCGAACTGGTCGGCGAACCACTGCTGGTCGTCCACGGTGGTCTCCACGGCTGCCTAGGCCAGGCGTGCGGAGCCGCGGTACTTCGGCTCCCAGAGGCGACGGTAGAGGAACCGGGCGGGTGGCGGGAGGAGGTGCAGGACCTTCGCCGTGGTCTCGGGGGTGGCGTCGTCGAGGACCCAGGGGAGGTACTCGGCAGCGCCCTTGAGCCCCCCTTGCTGCGCGCGGATCTCCCGGGTGAAGGACTCCCAGCCGGCCGCACCGGTACGGCGCTCGAGCAGCGGGAGGGCGGCCTGCTCCTCGTGGATCATGTGCTGTGACAGACCCTCGGCAAGGGCCTCGAGCTCGGCGCGGAGCGTGGTCGCGTCGCCCGCGTCGATGGCGGCGTCGATCTGCTCGAGTCGTGGGTCGAGCGAGCCGTGCTCGGCCTCCATCTCCCGCAGGACCTCGATCTCGTCGGGGTCCGACACCGCGCGGTACAGGCGGGGCCACAAGGAGGCGTCCTCGGCCCGGTGGTGGGTGTGCAGCTGCTTGCTGAACGACCGCCAGGTGGCGATCGCGGCCGGCGAGAGCCCGGCGCCGGCCTCGGCGGCCGCGACGAGTCGCCCCAGGTCGCGGTTGAAGGCGTCGTGGGCGACGTACATCATCGTGAAGTCGACGCTGCCGGTCAGCGATGCCCGGCGCTTCCACGCCTGGGTGCGTGTTTCGGTGTGGGTGGACAACGGGTGCTCCTTCGGGTTCGGGTCGGAGGTGGGGTGCGGCCTCAGTGACGGGCCAGTGCCTCGCGACGGATCATCTGCATGAGGGTCGGCGCGCCCTCGGAGGTGGTCACCGCGACGTTCTTGCGGATCCAGCGTGTGCTCGTGACCTGGGCGAGCATGCTCGCGGCCAGGTCGGCGCGGCTCGTGAAGATGCCGTCCGCCCGGTCCTCGCGGAGCTCGTACTCGCTCACCGAGGGAGCGTCGAACAGTCCGCTCGGACGGATCACCGTCCAGTCGAGCCCGCTGGTCCTCAGGTACGCCTCCATCGCTCGCATGTCGGCGTACGTCGTCCTCCCGATCGTCGCCGTGACCAGGGGTTGCATCACCCGGTTCATGAGGAAGCCCGCCCCCTCGTGGCGGTGCGGCTCGGTGGCCGCGGAGCTGACCGCGACGACGCGCCTGACCCCCCACTGCCTCATCGCCGCGCCGATGTTGACGATGCCGGCGCTGTAGATGGTGATGGGCCGCCGGGTGAACGGCACCCCCAGCGTCGAGAGGACCGCCTCGGAGCCCTCCACGGCCCGCACGACCGCCGCGCCGTCGTGGACGTCCGCCTGCGCCACGGTGAGGCGGTCGTCGGCGAGGGGGAACCGCTCCGGCCGACGGGTGACCGCGACCACCTCGTGTCCGGCGTCGAGTGCCTGTCGGGTCAGCAGGCGGCCGGTGCCGCCGTTCGCTCCGAAGACCACGATGCGCATGTCCTGACTCCTTGCTCTGGTGTGCACGGTGCTTCCGTGCGCTCGATCACCTAGTCGGATGCGGACGGGCGAATGTGACCGGAATCGAGAACGAACCTCGGTCGGCCTCGATGTCTCGTGGCTAGGTGGGGATGCCGGCGGTGACGAACTCACGGATGTGCTGGGCGAGGGGCGCCGGCTGGTCCAGCGGGACCAGGGTGTAGCTGTCCGCGATCTCGACGAGACGCCCCTGCGGGAAGAGGTCGGCGAGGCGCCGGCCGTGCTCGGGCGGCATCACCCGGTCGCCGCTCGCCCAGACCACCAGGGCGGGCCCCTCGAAGGTCGGCAGGGCCTCGGCCGCGGCGAGCATCAGGTCCGTGTCCGCTCCGGCGGCGCGCAGCATGCGTACGGCGTCGCGGCGGATCTCCGGCCGCGAGAGGACGGGCTCGACCCACCTCCGGGTGGCGGCGTCGCCTCGTGCGGTCAGCCGGCCGAAGGCCAGGGGCAGCCGCCTGACCATGCGGAGTCGCATCTGCTGCATGAACAGCCCGAACAGGGCGGGGGACAGCCGGCCGCTGCGCACCAGGGTGCGGCCGGTCAGCCCGGGCGGGAAGTTGTCGAAGGCGTCGCAGGAGACGAGCACGACGCGGGTGATCCGCGCGGGCGCGCCGTGAGCGATGAGGAGCTGCACGAGCGCCCCGCCGGTGTCGCTGCCGACGAGGGTGACGTCGTGCAGGTCGAGTCGCTCGACGAGCTCTGCCACCATCCGCGCGACTCCCGGCAGCGACAGGTCGGCGTCGGCGTCCATGCGGTGACGGTGCGCGCCGAGCGGCAGTGTCGGTACGACGCACCGATGGCCGGAAGACAGCTCGGCCACCACGTCGGTCCACAGCGAGCCGTCCATCAGGAACCCGTGCAGCAGCACGAGGACCGGTCCGGCGCCACCGGTGTCGTCGTACTCGATCGTGCCGCTGGACAGCTCGAGCTCCGTCATCGCCGCGGCACCTCGGCGAGAGCCACGGCAGACGGGGCCTCGACCCCGTCGTCGGCCGGTGTCTCGAGCAGGTGCCGGCGCAGGAAGGACAGCTCGGCCTCCAGGGCCTGCTCGTGTCCGCCGAGGAAGGGCTCGTAGTGGGCGCCCGGCATCCGCACGAGCTCACCGCGAGGGGCGAGGTGCGCGGCTCTGACGGCCGGAGCCGGCATCGCGGTCAGGTCCCCGTCGCACACCAGGACGAGGATCGGGCACTCGATCCGCGAGGCTCTGCGACCGGGGGCGTAGCAGCCGAGGCGGAGGGCCGAGCGGGCGGCGACGGCCTGCTGCCAGTCCGGGTACCGGTCGTCCGGGCTGAGCGCCCGGACACCGTCGTTCACCGCATCGGGGGTCGTCAGCATCGCCACCGTCCCC
>JBAUWD010000072.1:0-3657 GCA_049583575.1 Nocardioides sp. | reverse complement strand
GGGGCGCGCGACCGGACTCGTGCCGGGCGGTGCGCCGGGAAGGGCAGACCGCCCGCCGGTCGAGCAGACCGGTCGGGCGGCCGCGGTCGGCGATGGCATGGGGTACAACGCCGGCCTGACCCCGGACAGTGGGGGCCCGGGGTCCCACCGACAACGTTAGGCGTCCGCCGCCTTCACCCACGTCATCCAAATCGGCGAATGCCGAGAGGACGTCGGCCACCGGACGCGTTCGCGGCCCCCGATGCTGGAGGATCGGGGAGTGAAGAAGTACCTGCTCCTCGATCACGACGGCGTCCTCGTGGACACCGAGCTCTGGTACTTCCGGGCCGGGGAGCGGGCCCTGGCGGACATCGGTCTCACCCTGGACAAGGACCAGTACCTCCGGGACATGGGCCTGGGGTTGGGGACCTGGGCCCGAGCCAGGGCGGCCGGTGTCGACGAGCCGACCATCGACCGGCTGCGGGAGGTCCGGAACGGGTTCTACCGGGAGTACCTCAGGACGGAGGCCATCGAGATCCCAGGCGTGGTGGAGGCTCTCGCCGAGCTGTCGAAGCATGCCCGCATGGCCATCGTGACGACTGCCAGACGCGAGGACTTCGAGCTCATCCACGAGAAGCGCCGCATCACGGGCTTCATGGACTTCATCCTGGTGCGCGAGGACTACCGGCTCGCCAAGCCTCATCCGGAGCCCTACCTGACCGGCCTGAAGCGATTCGGAGCCGCCAAGGACGAGACGCTGGTGGTGGAGGACTCCTCCAGAGGGCTGAGCTCAGCCGTGGCGGCCGGCATCGACTGTGCCGTCGTCGACAACGACTTCACCAGGGCACAGGACTTCTCTCAGGCCAGCCACCGGATCGAGACCCTGTCCCAGCTGAAGGAGATCGTCCTGGCCGACGGGTGACCGCGTGGACTCTGGTGCCGGTCCCGGGTCGGCCGCTCTCCCGCCCCCGGAACACGCGGGCAGCTCGTGGGAACGCCGGGCCTCCGGGAGGCTACGAGAGCTCGTTGCCGCCGAGGAGGAAGTACCCGGCGAAGACCGCCGCGATCACCACCACGAAGCCCAGAGCGGAGGCCAGGGCACCGAGGAGGCCTCCTCCACCGATGCGTCGTGTCTTCGGAGGCAGCGAAGCTGCGATGCCGAGCACGCAGCACAACGCCAGACACGTGAGCGGGAGGACGAACCCCGCGCTCCAGTGCCCGGTCGTCACGAGGACCAGCCCCACACAGGACGCGGAGAAGTTCACCGCAACCGCGCACCAGAAGGCATCCCGGATGCTCACACCCTCGATGCCGGCCACGGACGCAGCGTAGGCGCCGGCAGACGCGTTGTCCGCTCATCGCACATGAGTCGCATCCGAGCCGACGGGTGGGTGGTGGAGCCTCTGTGCACCCGGACAGCGCCCCCGGAAGGCGGCGCCCCCGGCAGTCGGCGCCCCCGGCAGGACTCGAACCTGCGACCTAGAGATTAGAAGTCGCTCACACCCCGTCCGGCTTGATGCGGATCAGTCCGTCTCACGCCTGATCCGTGGGCCTCCGCCGACGGTTCGTGCGGGCTTATCCGGCTTGGTCCGGGTGGGTCGCGTAGCAGGCCGTTAGCACTTGCCGTCTGGTCGACGGCACCGAGCAGAGCGGCCCTGGTCGGCGCGGATATCGCCGGCCGAGGCCTTGATCCGACACCTCGAGATAGAGGGAATCGAACCCAAGAGCCAACGCCTACTCAGCACGACGTTCGCCGGGTGAGGGGCCCCGAGATCTCCGCCGTACGGCCATCGCCCGACATCCAGGAGGGTTGGCTCTATGTCACTGGGAAGGGCCAGCACCAGCGCCGGATCCCCTCCACCCGGTGCTGCAGCCGGGTGGATCATTGCGGCCAGGAGGATGGACATGGGTGAGTACGTAGAGCCGGTGCTGGTCGGCAAGGACGGGACGGTGCGCTGCCCACGATGCAGTGCGACGTCGTTCTCGTCGAAGCGCAATCCGAAGGAGCTACTCGGCTACGGGATCTGGTTCGGGATCGGCGTCGTGTTCACGCCGAAGCGACTGCAGTGCAACGGGTGCGGACGGTACTTCAAGCCCGCCACGAAACGTTGAGCACCCTGACCAGGCCGGCGCGCACTTGGAGGTGTCCGCGTCCGCCTACCCGGTCGCGGGCGCCGCGTCGGTCGCGGGTCGACTCGTCGCCAGCGAGCCGATAGCCACGATGCCCGGCGCCTCACCCTGACGGGGCGGAACACGCGTCGCAGCCGTGCTCCGTCAACGGCTCGGCAGGCGACGATGTGCTGCCCAAGGTCTTCAGGAGCTCGCGGCGGTGATCCCGTGGACGGTCAACCGGTACGACGCCGACGGGCTCCTCGTCGAGCACGAGGCCGGCCGCTGGGTGACTCCCCCTCCTCGAGGACAACCTGCACCTGGTGCGTGTGGGGGATGCCGACTCTGAGACGGTCACGGCGCGGCGGCTCAAGGCGGACCAGATGTACACACGGGCAGGTGTCTGCCATGCCGCCGTCGGCCTACGAGCTCGACTTCCGCCGAGAGGGTAAACCCGCACCCGGCAAGTAGCAGGATCCAGGGCGCACACGCCGCGGGCTATCGTTCGGGGATGGCTGAACTCGACTACGCCTTCCTGGCCAACTACGCGACCGTCGAGTCGGGAAAGCTCACGGCGGTCGGGGCGAGCTGGACGTTCATGGGGGTGCCAGCCTTCCCCCAGGCCGCGAGAATGGCAGTCGCGGGTCGCGTCCGAGGTCGCATGGACGAGCCACCGATCGATCTCACGGTTGAGCTTGTTGGCCCCGAGGATGGGTTCAGGATCGCCGCCACCGGCCAACTGGCGCCGGCAGCCACAACCCGCCCATACGGCGACGGCATGGTCGGCCACCTCTTCGCCGTCGACATGGCAGTGCTGTTACCCCAGGCCGGCCTGTACGAGGTGTTCGTGACCATCAACGGGGAACAGGCTCGGCGACTCGCGTTCGAGGCTTCGGTCGTCCAGCCGGAGCCATGAGACTGATCATCCGAGGGCACCCCGAGCTGCGCATGCGTCAGCGTGGGGTGACTCGGGAGGACATCGAACGCGCCTTGAGCGAATACACCACCAGTTGGCCCAGCAACGACGAGAATGGCCGCATCGTGTACATCGGGCCGGGAATCAGCGGGGCGGCGCTCAAGGTTGTGCTCTTGCACCCTGGGTACATTGACGACGAGACTGCGGCAACCGTCGTAACGACGGCATGGGTAGATGAGGAGGGCTGACATGAGTATCTCGATCGTGGTGGACACCGTGTTGGAGACCGCCTACATCCACCTGTCAGACGGACAGGTGGCCAGGACCGTCGACGTCAACGACGACATCGCGGTCGACTTGGACGCCTTCGGCTTGGTCGTAGGGATCGAGATCCTCGACCAGCGCGCACCGTTGCCCTTCACAGAGCTGTTGGACCGGTTCCACGTCCACAGCGACGTCGTGGAGACCCTTCGACTGATCAGGCCCGACGTGGACTCGTTCCTCAGGCTCCACACCGGCCACGACGGTGCCTCGAGCGCGCGTATGGCCAACAGCGTGCAGTCAGTCGTCAGCTAGCTCAGGCTCGACGCACGCGCTCGGCCGGGATGGTGTCGAGCCGGGTCATCCCGACGCCCTGGTGCCAGGAGACGCTC
>JBAUWD010000071.1:0-1765 GCA_049583575.1 Nocardioides sp. | reverse complement strand
GAGCACCTCCTGCCCCTGATCGAGGCGGCCCGCCCGCGTGACGTGTTCGACGACCCGTTCGCCGACGGCGGGGGTGAAGTGCGCCCGATGCTGCTCGTCTTCGACGACCTGGCCGACGAGCCGGTCGTGCGCGAGGACCGCGGCCGGCTGCAGGCCGCCGCCGCGGCCCACGGCGTACGCGTCGAGACCGTCACTGCCGAGGGCGACACCGAGATCGCCCGCTACGCGTCGCTCGTGCTCAACGGCCGGTACGCCGCGGAGTACCTCCGCCTCGGCCTGGTCGACGATTGACACCCGCCGGTTAGCCTTCCCCCATGGCCAGACCTGAGCTCGTGAGCGGGCGACCACGCCTCCCAGCCGTCGTGTCGGACACGGTGGCGGCGGCCCTCGGCCGCGACCACCGTGCGGATCCGGTCCTGCCGGACACCGGCGGCCCGGCCGGCAACGCACGTCTGACCGCCTGGACGGGGATGGTGCTGCTGGTCCTCCTCGCCGCCGAGGGTGTGACCCTGCTGGACATCCACGGCCTCATCACCTGGCACCTGGTGCTGGGGGTGCTGCTGGTGCCCCCGGCGCTGCTCAAGACGTCGACCACCGGCTGGCGGATCATGCGCTACTACACGGGCAACGCGTCGTACCGTGCGGCCGGGCCGCCGCCGCTGGTGCTGCGGCTGGTCGGCCCGCTCGTCGTGCTGACCACGCTGCTCCTGCTCGGCACCGGCGTGGCGCTCGTGCTGGAGGGCCAGACCGGCAGCCGACGGACCCTGGTCGCGCTGGCCGGGCAGGGGGTGGATCTCGTCGGCGTGCACAAGGCGGTGTTCGTCGCGTGGTTCGTGGTGATGACGGTGCACGTGCTCGGGCGCACGCTGCCGGCGTGGCAGCTGCTCACCTCGTCTCGCCGCCGCGTGCCCGGTCTCGCCTGGCGGGGGCTGGCCCTCGTCGTCACCGGCGCCCTCGCCGCCGGCTGCGTCGGCTGGGTGCTGCTCAACCCCGGCGGCTGGCGCGACGATCCCGAGTTCCAGCGGGACGACGGCCTCGGACCCTCCTCGCACGCCTCCGTGTCGACCGTGTCGACCATGTCGACCGTGTCGATGGCGGCTCGGGACGTCCGGGTCTAGCCTGCCGGGGTGACCTACTTCTCCGGCTCCACCTGACCCACGGTTCCGGCCGGCGAGCGCCCCGGCTTCGTGCCGCTGGTGCTCGCCTACCACGCCTCGCGCGACCTGGTCCCGCTGTACAGCGTCTATGCGCTGCTGTTCGCCGACCACGGTGTGGGCGCCACGCAGATCTCGCTGCTGTTCGTGGTGTGGTCGGCCACCTCGTTCGTGTTCGAGGTGCCCTCCGGCGCCTGGGCCGACTCCTTCGACCGGCGCCGGGTCCTCGTGGTGTCCGCGGCGATCTACGCGGGCGGCTTCGCCTGCTGGATGCTCTGGCCGACGTTCCCCGGGTTCGCGCTGGGCTTCGTCCTCTGGGGACTCTCGAGCGCCCTGATGTCGGGCACCTTCGAGTCGCTGGTGTACGACGAGCTGGTCGTGCGCGGGTCACCCGCGGCCTACCCGGGCCTCATCGGCTGGGCCCAGTCGACGGCCCTGGTGGCCAACCTCCTGGCGACGGCGTCGGCCGCCTGGCTGCTCCACGTCGGCGGGTACGCCCTGGTCGGCTGGACCTCGGTCGCGATCTGCGGCCTCCAGGCTCTGCTGGCCGCCACGCTGCCCGTCTCGCGGCGGGCCCGGCGACCCGCGCACGTCTCGCCACTGGCCGAGAC
>JBAUWD010000070.1:0-1605 GCA_049583575.1 Nocardioides sp. | reverse complement strand
CTCGACGGCTGCGAGGCCGTCCGCGACGGCGCTGCGTCCCTGGCCAGCGTCCTGGTCGCGGAGGCTCCGGACCTCACCGTGGTCGTCACCAGCCGGGTGCCGCTCGGGCTCGACGAGGAGACCGTGGTCGCCGTACCACCGCTGCGGATGCCGGAGGGCGTCACGGCCTCGGTGCTGCACGAGAGTCCCCAGGTCCGGATCCTCGTCGACCGCGTCGCGGAGTACGGCGGAGACCTGGTCGTCGACGACTCCCTGGCCCAGTACGTCGCCGTCCTCTGCCACCGCTGCGCGGGCCTGCCCCTGGCCCTCGAGCTGGTCGCGGCCCAGCTCACCGCGATGTCGCCGGCCGACCTGGTTGAGCACCTCGACGAGATGGCGGCCGAGGCGGGCGACGCCCTCCGCGAGATCGCCGGGGCCAGCCTCGCCCTCCTCGACGCGGAGGAGGCGGCGGTGTTCCGTCGGATGTCGGCGCTCGAGGGTGCCACCGACCTGGCGACCGTGCGCGCGGTGGCCGCCGGGCCGGACCTCCCCCGCGTGCGCGTGGTCCGGATCCTCCGCGAGCTCGCCGCCCGTGGGATGGTCCTGGCCCACCGTTCCGGCCCCCGGTGGACCTACGAGCAGGACGACGACCTCCACCGCTTCGCCCGGTCCCAGCTCGTCGCGTCGGGCGAGGAGGGCGTCGTCCTCGACCGTCTCGCCGACCTGGTGCGCTCGCTGCTCCCCGACGATCCCCGGTCGCCTCCGGGGCCGTTCACCGAGGCGGTCACGGCGCTGCTGCCGTCGGTGCGCGGGCTGCTCGGCGCCGGCGTCCAGGGTCACGCCAACGGCACGCGCTGCCTCGAGCTCGCGTTCCGGCTGCACCGGTACTGGGCCGCCACCAACGTCGGCGAGGGGTGCTACTGGCTCTCCCGCCTGCTCGACGCCCAGGGCCGCGCGGGCGACGACTGGACGGCGTACGCGACGTACGGGCTCGGCTACCTCAGCTACTGGGCCGGCGACGACCTCCGCGCGGTGCCGAACCTGGAACGCGCCATCGAGCTGCTGGCCGACGTCGACGGCGCGTACGTCGCCCGGGCGCAGATCTTCCTGGCGGGCATCCTCGACGACCTCGACCGCGGCACCGAGGCCGTCGACCTCGTCCGTCAGGCCATCGTCTCTGCGGCTCCGTACGGCCACGACCTCCAGGTCTCGGCGGCCATGGGGGTCGGCAGCATCCTGGCCGAGCGCGGCGACCCCGAGGCGGTCACCCATGCCGCGGCGGCGATCGAGCTCTGTGAGACGCACGGCTCGACCGAGCAGCTGGCCGCGAGCCTCCCCACCGCCGCGATGATCGCCTGGCAGGTGGGTGCCCTCGACCAGGTCCGTCGGTGGGTCGACCAGGCCATGCCGATGCACGCGGACGCGCGCCGCATCGCCCGGGTCGTGCTCCTCTCCTCGTCCTGCGGCCTTCACCTGGCGGAGGGCGACCACGAGGCTGCCGTGGACCTCGGCCGCAGTGCCGACGCGGAGGGCACGGAGCTCGGTGTCGAGCGCGAGCTGCCGCTGATCCGCTCGCTGCTGGCACACGCGCTGCTGGCGCGGGGCGACCTCGACCAGGCCCAGGAC
>JBAUWD010000069.1:0-2663 GCA_049583575.1 Nocardioides sp. | reverse complement strand
CTCCTCCAGCAGCCGCGGCGTCAGCCCGACCCAGGTGGGCCGCACCACCGCCAGGTGGTCGACCACGTGCTCGGGCCGCCCCTCCAGGGCGGCCGGGAAGCCACAGGCGAGCTGGACCGCCAGCAGCGCCTGGCCGTAGGTGTACGCGAGCGGCAGGCAGAGGTGGAGCAGGTCGCTCCCGCCCAACAAGCCGAGGGAGGCGACCGCGGCTCCCTGGTAGGTCAGCGCCGAGTGGCGCAGCCGGACTCCGCGGCGAGGCTCCTTCCCCTCGGGCGGGTAGACGATGGCGGCCAGCCCCTGCCGGCGTACGGCGTACAGGCGCTGGGCGATCACCCGCGGATGCTCGGAGAGCTGCTCGTGCCCGAGGGCCAGCAGGCCCTCGAGCGTCAGCACCCGGGCGTCGGGGTAGTCGCCGTCCATCTGGACGACCTTGGTCACGTCGCGGATCTCCGCCCGGATGCGCCACAGGAGGTGCACGGTGTCGAAGTCCTCGGCGATCACCACCCGCGCGCCCGAGTCGCGCAGGACGTGGGCCACCTCGGCATCGGTGGCCGCCGGGTCGAGCGCCGTGACCGCGCCGCCGGCGAACTGCGTGGCGAGGAACGCCAGCACCGACTCGAAGCGGGTCGAGGCGATGATCGCGACGCGGTCCTCCGGCTGGATCCCGAGCGCGACGAGACCGGCGGCCAGGCCCTGCACCAGGTCATGGGTGTGGGCCCAGCTGGACTGCTGCCACCCGCCCTCGACCGGGTAGTAGTAGGCGTCGGCGTCGGGCTGCGTCTCGACCCACGCGAGGAACATGTGCGCGAGGGACCGAGGGCGCTTGTCGATCACCATGGGGTCGAAGGCCAACCGCTCGCTCCTCGGTCTCTGGGGTCGACACATTATCCAGTCGCGGGGGCGCGGTTCAGTCCTGGACCGCCTTGGTGATCGTGATGCACCGGGTGATCCACCCGGTCTCCTCGTCGTCCAGGGCCCGGCCGGCACGCTGGGCGTCCTCGATCGACCAGTGCGCGTTGAGGATCATCCGTACGACGACCCAGTCGCGCGCCCGCTCCTCGTCGAGCCCGGCCACGTCGACCAGCGTGTGGAAGCGACGTCGTACGCCGGCACGCGCATCGCCGGCGTACTCCTCGAAGCGGTTCCACAGCATCGGGGCGGGCTCGAAGTGCGGGTCCCCCGACATCGGCTTCGGGTCGATCACGAGCCACGCGCCCCGACCGGGCTCGACCGTCTCGGGAGCCGCCAGCACGTTCTCGAAGTGCAGGTCGCCGTGCACGATCCGGCCGACGCTCCGCGGGTCCGCGACCAGGTCACGACCGAGGGAGAGCGCCTGCTCGACCAGCCGGCGCGGGATCGGCGCGTCGTTCGACAGGCCGGACAGCGCGTCCAGCCACTCCTCGACGAACGACGTCACGGTGCGCAGCTGCGGGAGGGCCGGTCGGTGCAGCCGCGGGTAGAGCTCGGCCACCACCCGGCACGCCTCGACGTCGTCGACGTCGGTCAGGTCGCGCGTGTGCAACCGCTCCAGCAGCAGCGCGCGGCGGTGCGGGTCGGCTCGCAGCAGCCGTACGACGCCGTCGCCGTGCCAGTGCTGCAGCGCCAGCGCCTCGTGCTCGGACTCCCGGTCTCCGTCGAAGCTGACCTTCAACACCGCCGGGCCGCCGTCGGCCGTGCGCACCGGTGCCACCAGCGAGCAGAACCCGTGCCACAGCTCGTCGCCGTCCCGGGTCAGCTCCCAGTCACCGAGCACGTCGGCGAACACCCGCGGCAGCCGGTCGAGCCAGGCGGACCAGTCCGGGCCCAGCCCGCGCTGCTCCTCCAGACCCTCGGGCAGGCGCACGGACATGCGCGCCATCGTGGCACGGGAGCTCCTCGGGCCCCGCCCTGGGCTGGCGAGGTGGCGGCGTACGACTGGGAGGAGCTGCGCCTGCTCAGCCTCGGTCGGCAGTTCCCCCCGGTCGTCGGGCGAGATGCCGCGGCCGTCGTCGAAGCGGTGGGCCGGATCGGGCCGATCCAAACGAACTCCTCACCCACCTCGAGGGCTGGATCGCCGACCGGAGGTGCGTCCCCGGGGCGGCCCTCGACCGCGGACTCGGTCGCTATCTCGGCTTCGGGCACGGCGGGCTGCTACGTCGCCCGCTGCGCGGCGCGTGGTCGGGCCAGGGCGCCCCGGGCTACCGGACGGCCGCGTCGCTCCTCCCCGGCCGTTCGGCTCCCGACGACCCGCTCCGCGAGGCCGTCCGCCTGCACCTGGCGTCGTACGGTCCCTCGAGCCGGTACGACGTGGCCCGGTGGTCCGGGCTCGGCCTGCGCCGGGTCGACGCGCTGCTGGAGCAGCTCGGCCCGGTCTGGCGCGACGGTCCCGAGGGCCGCTCCTACGCAGATCTCCCGGGAGCCCCGGCGGCGGGCGAGGTCTCCGGCGTACGCCTGCTGCCGGAGTTCGACGCGGTGCTGTGCGGCTACGACCCCAGGGCTCGCGACCGCTTCGTGTCACCGGCCGACGACGACGTGCTCTGGCACCGTGCCAACGGGCTGATGCCGGCGCCGGTGCTCGTCGACGGCCGGGTCGGTGGCCACTGGCGCCTCGAGGGCTCCGGCGCGTCACGCACGCTGACGATCCGGTGCCTCCCGCGGTCGCGACGCTCGCGGCGGGCCGAGCT
>JBAUWD010000068.1:0-2197 GCA_049583575.1 Nocardioides sp. | reverse complement strand
GCACCACCGCGTCACCCTCGGCCGGTGCCAGGGCGGCGAGCCCCGGGCCGCCGTCGTCGGCGGCGAGCACGACGACCTCGCGCCCCGCGGTCGTGGCGATCGCGTCGATCGCGGCGGAGATCGGGTTGGCGGTGAGCACGAGGATGCGACCGTGCGGCGGCCGGTCGTCGGACCAGGGCTGCTCGCGCGGCGTGGAGGTCATGGGGTCAGCCTTCCAGGAACGACAGCCGGACCTCGCGGTCGGGGTTGTCGACGTTGAGGTCGACGAGGCAGATGCTCTGCCAGGTGCCGAGGGCCAGGTGCCCGTGGAGCACCGGGACGGTCGCGTACGGTGGCACCAGCGCGGGCATCACGTGCGAGCGGCCGTGCCCACGCGAGCCGTGTCGATGACGCCATCGGTCGTCGGCCGGCAGCAGGTCGGCCAGCGTCGCCAGCAGGTCGTCGTCGGAGCCGGCGCCCGTCTCGAGGATCGCGATCCCCGCGGTCGCGTGGGGGACGAAGACGTGCAGCAGCCCGTCGTCGTACGACGCGACGAAGCCGGCGCACTCGCGGGTGATGTCGTGGACCACCTCCGACGAGCCGGTGTGGATGCGGAGCGTCTCACTCCGCATCCGGCCGACCCTCGTGGGCGAGACGCTCCTCGATGCGGGCCACCTTGCGCTCGAGCTGACCCGTGTCGTGACCGGCGCGCAGGTCCGCCTTGAGCACGAGCCCCACCCGTGGCGAGGTCTCGGCGACGGCGAACACGGCCCGCTTCACGACCGCCATCACCTCGTCCCACTCGCCCTCGATGTTGGTGAACATCGCGTTGGTCTCGCACGGCAGCCCCGACCCGCGGATCACCCGGACCGCCTCGGCCACCGACTCGCTCACCCCGCCGGTCTCGTCGCCGCCGGAGGGACTGATGCTGATCGCCACGAGCATGCCCCCACGCTAGCCGTAGGCCGCGGGCGCGCGACGGGCCGGATCAATCGCGTTGCCCGACCGCGTGCTCGGCGCCTAGCGTGGTCGCGCGATGACTGCTCAGCTCGTGGCCCTCTGCTTCGACGCGAACGACCCCCCGGGGCTCGCGCGGTTCTGGTCCGGCATGCTCGGCTGGGAGAGTGCCGACGACCCCCAGGACGGCGTCACCCTGCTGCCGAACGACGACACCGGGTTCCGGATCCGGTTCGTCCCGTCCACGGCACAGAAGTCCGGGCAGAACCAGATGCACTTCGACCTCACGAGCGCCTCGCTCGAGGCCCAGCAGCAGACCGTGGCCCGGGCGCTGGAGCTCGGCGGCCGGCGCATCGACATCGGCCAGGACCCGGACGAGGCCCACGAGGTCATGGCCGACCCCGAGGGCAACGAGTTCTGCGTCATCGAGCCCGGGAACAGCTTCCTGGCGGACTGCGGGTTCATCGGGGCGCTGGCCGGTGACGGCTCGCAGGAGGTCGGGTACTTCTGGAGCGAGGCGCTGGGCTGGCCCCTGGTCTGGGACCAGGACCAGGAGACGGCGATCCGCGCGCCGTACGGCGGGCCCAAGATCACCTGGGGCGGCCCGCCCCTGATGCAGCGGACCGGCAAGTACCGGCTGCACTTCGACCTCGCTCCTCCCCCCGACGGTGACCAGCTGGCCGAGGTCGAGCGACTCGTCTCCCTCGGAGCCACCCGGGTCGACATCGGCCAGGGCGACGTCAGCTGGGTGGTGATGGCCGACCCCGACGGCCACGAGTTCTGTGTCCTCACGCCGCGGTAGCGCCGGCCCGGGACCATGGCCGAACGCGCGCTGAGCTTCGGGTCGGTGGCGTCGGCCTACGAGAGGTTCCGGCCCGGATACCCCGACGAGCTCGTCGACGAGGTGCTCGCCTATGCCGGTCGGCCGGTCCGCACGGCTCTCGAGATCGGCGCCGGCACGGGCAAGGCCACCCGCGCGTTCGCCGACCGCGGGATCGCGGTCACCGCCACGGAGCCGGACCCGGCCATGCTGGCGGAGCTGCGCCGCCAGGTGCCCGTCACCGTCACCGCGATCCGGTCGTCGTTCGAGGGTCTCGAGCCCACGTCGTCCTACGACCTGGTGTACGCGGCGGCATCCCTCCATTGGACCGAGCCGGACGGTCGCTGGTCACGCGTCGCGAGGCTGCTCGAGCCGCGCGGCACCTTCGCGTCGTTCGGCGGCCAGCTGAACCTCGCCGACCCGGACCTCGAGCAGAGGGTC
>JBAUWD010000067.1:0-13666 GCA_049583575.1 Nocardioides sp. | reverse complement strand
GCCCATCGCCTCGGTGTCGCGGTCTGGCTGCTCGTGGTGGCCGCCGCTGCGGCCGACCTCGGCTACGCCCTCCTCGGCACGACGGACACCGGCTTCGCCGACGCCGGCGCGGCCGTCATCGCTACGGCGTACACCTGGGCTCTGGCGGCCCGCACCGGTGGGCGCCCGGTCATCTTCTCGCTCCTCGCGCTCGCCCTCGGCGGTCTGGTGGTCGGCGTCGACGGCGACTCGCTGCGCAGCGGGGCCGCGGTGGTCACGGCGGTGCTCACCGCCGTCCTCGCGGTGATGCTGACCGTGCCCGCGGTGCACTTCGTGGGCGCGGTCCGCGAGAACCTCGTGGCCCTGGTCGTGGCGGCGATCGGCTCGCTGGCGACGGTCGCCTGGGCACCGGTCGTGAATCTCCAGCGCTTCCAGTACACCGCGCTGGGGCTCTCCCTCATCGCCGCCTTCGTGACCGTCTTCCGCCTGGGCGCCGGGTTCCACGGGCTGGGCAGCCGCGGGGTGTTCAGCGTGGTGGGGGGCAGCGTGATGCTCGCGCTCACCCTCGGCTACGCCGAGCTGCTCCAGCGCTACGGCACGCACAGTGTGGTCGAGGGACTCGACGACGCCGTGCGCTGGAGCCACCACCACCTCGGCGCCTTCCCGCGCCCGATCATCGCTCTGCTCGGGGTGCCGGCCCTGACCTGGGGCACCCACATGAGAGCGCGTCGCCGTCAGGGGTGGTGGGTGTGCGCGTTCGGCGTGGCGGCGACCGGGCCGGTCGCCTACGGGCTGGTCGACCCCGGTCGGACCGTCCTCGAGGCCGGCCTGGCCGCGGCGTACGGCGTCGTGATCGGCCTGGTCCTCGGCTTCCTGATGATCCGTGCCGACCTGTTGCTGACCCGGCCACGAGGTCGTCGGCTGGCCGGGGACGAGGAGGCCGGCGCCGTACGACCCGAGCCCGGCCGGACCCACGCCCTCTGGTGACCGGGGCCCGGCCGAGGCGGGTCGGCCTACCTGCCGGTATCCACTAGGTTCGGTGGCGTGCCTCGCGAGCAGACGGTCAGGATCCTGGCGGAGATGGTGGCCAACGTGATGGTGGTCGAGGTCGCCGTCGACGACGAGGTCGCCACCGGAGACACCGTGTGTCTGATGGAGTCGATGAAGATGGAGATCCCGGTGCTCGCCGAGACCGCGGGTGTGGTGGCGGCGGTCAAGGTCGCTCCGGGCGACGTCGTCCAGGAGGGCGATGTCCTCGTGGAGCTCACCGTCCGCCGCTGACGCCCCGCCCGAGCAGAGGGGCCCGAGCAGAGGGGCCCGAGCAGAGGGGGCGGGATTCGAACCCGCGGCTGACATCTCTGCCAGCGACCGCTTTCAAGGCGGTTCCGATCGGCCACTCCGGCACCCCTCCGAGCGCACCCGACCTCACGAGGAGCGACGCGCCGCGCCGAGTCTAGGCCGTGGGGGACGTCGTGCCTGGTGATGGTCCGGTCGCCGCCGCGCCGGTGTCCTGCCGCCACGCGAGCGAGCTCGCGCGGCGCTCGCTCCGGCCGCTCCGCCACCGCTTCGCGATGTCGGAGCGTCCTCGCTCGCTACTCCGAGCCGCCGATCTCGAGCTCGACGTCGTCGTACGCCAGGTCGTGGAGCCGCTGGAAGTGGTGCTCGATGTCGCCGAGCAGCCGACTCAGCCGGCCGGCGACGGCGTCCACGTCGGGCACGATCAGCACCTCGGACGCGAGCCGGTTGAGCCGCTCGACCAGGAGGTCGCGTTCGTGCAGCGCGCGACCGGCTCGCGCCGAGAGCCACGCCTCGGGATGTACCGCGTGCTCGCGGAGGAGCCGGTCGCGCACCGGGACCAGCTGGCGGCTGACCGCCCAGCGCCAGGCGTCGACGTTGTCGCGGTCTCGCTGAGGCCGCAGGAGATCGTGGAGGGAACCGGTCGTCGCAGCCAAGGTGACCTCCCGGGTGCTGGGCGGGTGGTGCCCTCCACTGTGGACCCCCGCCCGCTGTCGGGGCAAGGCCCAGAGACCGTCGGTTTCGTGCCACAGGCAGGCTGCCGGTTGAATCTGCCTGTGAGCGACCCGATCCCCGACACGTCGTACGGGCTGGCGCCGGCGCTGGCCGCTCGCCTGGTCGGGCGCAGCCTGGTGACCCTCGCCGTCCTCGTCACGCTCGCCACCGGCGTCGGTCAGCTCACCGGAGCGGGCTGGGCTCCCGCGGGCGTCGTCGCCCTGGTCGGGCTGCTCCTGGTGGGTGCGTGGGCGTGGTGGTTGCTCCGCCGCGCGTGGACGTTGCGCCTGACCGGCGAGGGGTACGCCGTACGCCTGCTGCGCGGCGTCGGGGTGGCCGGCGCGGCGTGGGCCCAGGTCGGCGAGGCCGTGGCCGCCAGCCCCGGAGGGGAGCCCTGTCTCGTCCTCCGCCTGGACGACGGCCGCGTGACGCGGCTCCCGATGGCGGCCCTCGCCGGCGACCCGGACGTCGTGGCTCTCGACGTACGGCGCCGGCTGCGCGACGCCCACAGCTCCGGTGACGCCTCGGTCGACGAGGGCGCGGGGTGATTGGGTCTGCGGCCAGCACTCCTTGTAACCTGTGCTCGCTGTCGGGAGGCGTCGCCTAGCCCGGTTTATGGCGCCCGCCTGCTAAGCGGGTTGAGGTTCATCCCTCTCGCGGGTTCAAATCCCGCCGCCTCCGCCAGTGGCACAGGTCTCGTCCGAGACATCGACGAGGCCTGTGCCGTAGGCTGACTCCTACTCTCTGCAGCGGTGGCTCCTTGCGAGAAGTTGCAGGAAGTTGCATTGCAAGTTTCTGAGCCACCGTTGGGTCTTCGCGTCATCTAACCCTCCCCCAGAATGGAAGTACGGGCGCTGAACGCCCCCACAGGGAGGAACTGACGTGAGGAAGAACAACATGCGCAAGGTCGGACTGGCGGTCGTGGCGGCAGTACTGAGCATCGGAGCAGTTGGGATCTCCGCACCGGCGCACGCCGACACCACGTGGGGTTGCAAGACCTGCCTGCGCATCGGCCACTAGCCGTCGCGACACCCGGACGAAGGAGTCACCAGGAGACTTGGGACAGGGAGCCGGCGCACCCCCCACATGCCGCTCCCGTACGCCACCCCCAATGGCGGTCTCGAGCGACGACGACGACGGGACGAGACCAACGGATCTCGTCCCGTCGGTCGTCCAACGGCGCCTGACGGGCGCTACTCCTCCTCGGTGCCCGAGACGCCGGCCTGGCCCATCGTGTAGCCGAGCTGGAACCTCGTCTCGGCGTCGTACTCCTCCTTGAGGTCGGCGACGTAGCCGGCGAAGGTGCGAGCGCTCACCCCGAGGCGCTTGGCGCTGACCGGGTCCGAGTGTCCCTCGATCAACATCCGGATGGTCATCCCGCGCTGCTCCTTGGCGATGTCGTTCATCATCGAGCGCTCGGTGTTGGTGAACGGTCGGGCGCGCTCCCACGCGCGCTCGAACACGTCGACGAGGTAGGCCACCAGGCCCGGCTCGCGGATCGCCATCGCGACCGACAGGTCCTCCGCTCCGGGGATGATCGCGACGCGGCGGTCGATCACGATCATCCGGTTGAAGAACTCGTCGAGCGTGCGCACCTCGGCGCCGTGCGCCGAGACCTCCGCGACGTACTTGCGGGTGGCTGAGTGGCGCCGAGCACTGTGCTGGTAGAGGGTGCGCATGGTGACGCCCCGGTCGAGCGCCGCCTTCTCGCGCTCGGCGACCACCGAGAGCGAGGCGCTGTCGCGCTCGTCCTGCGGCTGTGCCGTCAGGAGCTCGAGCTCCGCCTCGCGGACGGCGCCGGAGATGAAGGTGCCGATGGCCGCGTCGCGGAACTCGGTGATGGGGCCGCCGGACGACGCCGGCGACCGACGCCACGACTGGGACAGCTGGCCGAACGCCCGGGCCCACTCGGTGGACTCGTTCAGCAGCTCGGCGCCCTGCTGGCTCATCGGGGTCACGACGTGGGACGAGACGGTCGCGGGATCCACCGGGACGTACTCGTGAGACGTGCGATCGTGGACGAGGAGGCTCAGCGACACCAGGAGGTCGAGGCCGGCCCGCGCCTCACCGCCCTCGCAGATCCTCGGGTCCGAGTCGCGGAGGCCGCCGTTGAGGGCGGCTTCTTCGTAGAGTGGAGTCGCAACGGTCTCGAAGAGCTCGCGCTCCTCAGGGCCGAGGTCTGGCACCGTTCATCCCTTCGGCTCCACGCACCCACGCATCGTTGCACATCGGCACCGAGCCCCGTCACGTTGTCGAGAAGGAAGTCCAGAGATCTGTGACGGTGTCGGCTCCGGGTGGTCAGACCCCGACGCGCGCCTTGAGCGCGTCGAGCTCGGTCCACAAGACGGCGGGCAGCTGGTCGCCGAACGTCTCGAACCACTCCTTGATCTGCGGGATCTCGCGCTTCCACTCCTCGGCGTCGACCGCGAGCGCCTGACGCATCTGCTCCTCGGTGAGGTCGAGGCCGTCGACATCGAGCGAGCCCGGGGCCGGCACCAGGCCGATCGGGGTCTCGACCGCGGCGGCGGTGCCCTCGAGGCGCTCGATGACCCACTTCAGGACCCGGCTGTTCTCGCCGAAGCCGGGCCACAGGAAGCCGCCGTCCTGATCGCGACGGAACCAGTTGACGTAGTAGATCCTCGGGAGCTTGGACTCGTCGTTGTCCTTGCCCATCGTGATCCAGTGGTTGATGTAGTCGCCCGCGTGATAGCCGATGAACGGCAGCATCGCCATCGGGTCGCGCCGGACGACGCCCACCTGGCCGACCGCGGCGGCGGTGGTCTCGGAGCTCAGCGTGGCGCCCATGAAGGTGCCGTGGGTCCAGTCGCGGGCCTCGGTCACCAGCGGGATCGTCGTCGGGCGACGGCCGCCGAACAGGATCGCGTCGATCGGGACGCCGCGGGGGTCGTCGTACTCCGGGGCGAGGATCGGGCACTGCTTGATCGGCGTGCAGTAGCGGCTGTTGGGGTGGCTCGACAGCTCGTCGCTGTCGGGCGTCCACGGCTCGCCCTTCCAGCTGGTGGCGTGGGCCGGGGTGTTCTCCATGCCCTCCCACCAGATGTCGCCGTCCTCGGTCAGGGCGACGTTGGTGAACACCGAGTTGCCCTGGTTGATGGTGCGCATGGCGTTGGGGTTGGTGTGCTCGTTGGTGCCCGGCGCGACCCCGAAGAAGCCGTACTCGGGGTTGACCGCCCACAGCCGGCCGTCCTCACCGATCCGCATCCAGGCGATGTCGTCGCCGATCGACTCGACCTTCCACCCGGGCACGGTCGGCTCGAGCATCGCGAGGTTGGTCTTGCCGCACGCGCTCGGGAACGCCGCGGCGACGAACTTGGTGACGCCCTCGGGGCTGGTCAGCTTGAGGATCAACATGTGCTCGGCCATCCAGCCCTCGTCGCGGGCGATGGCGCTGGCGATCCGCAGGGCGTAGCACTTCTTGCCGAGCAGCGCGTTGCCGCCGTACCCGGAGCCGTAGGACCAGATCGCGCGCTCCTCGGGGAACTGCACGATGTACTTGGTCTCGTTGCACGGCCACGAGACGTCGGCCCGGCCGTCGGCCAGCGGTGCGCCGACCGAGTGCAGGCACTCGACGAAGGACGCGTCGAGCTCCTCCATCTTGCGCAGCACCTCGGAGCCCATGCGGGCCATCACCCGCATCGAGACCGTGACGTAGGCCGAGTCGGTGATCTCGACGCCGAACATCGGGTGCTCGGCCTCGAGGTGGCCCATCACGAACGGGATGACGTACATGGTGCGGCCCTTCATGCAGCCGGCGTACAGCCCGCGCATGATGTCCTTCATCTCGTCGGGGGCCATCCAGTTGTTGGTGGGCCCGGCGTCCTTCTCCTCCACCGAGCAGATGAAGGTGCGGTCCTCGACCCGGGCGACGTCGGAGGGGTCGGAGGCGCAGTGGAACGAGTTCGGCTTCTTGGCCGGGTCGAGCCGGGTGAAGGTCCCGGTCGCGACGAGCGTGTCGGTGAGCTCGGTCCACTCCTCGTCGGAGCCCGTGCACCAGTGGATGCGGTCGGGCGTGGTCAGCTCGGCGACCTCGTTGACGAAGTCGAGGATGCCCTGGTGCGTCGTCGCAGCGGTGGGGCGGGCTTGGGTGTCGGCGGTCATCAGTGATCTCTGCCTCTCGTACGTCGCGGAGGCCGCCGTCCTGCGTTCCGAGAGCGGCCACCGGTCCGTCTTTCGACGGGGTGAACGTGAAGTGTTGCGATCGGCCGGCGTCGTTGTCGCCCGACTGTGAGGCGGAGATTACCCGTGTCAGGACTCCTGACATATTGGATCGATCCAGGGTCCGTGGCCTGCGTCACAATGCCCCTGACGTGTGCCTGCGCCCGCTCTCAGCGGTGCCCAGGATCCGGATTCGGCGGCGTCCGACGGGTCGGCTATCCTCGTGCAGTCCTCGTCGGGGCTTCCACCCGGCGGGGGCGTGCGCCCGTAGCTCAACGGATAGAGCATCTGACTACGGATCAGAAGGTTTGGGGTTCGAATCCCTACGGGCGCGCAGACGAACCGCCTCTGACCTAGCTCGACACTGGTCTCGCCAATGGCGGCGATCACCCGGGGGTGGCAACGTGGATCTGACTGGGAAGAGCCCTGGCGTGGAGCTGCGGCGACGGGCGCATTGGCTCTTGTGGCTCGGGTGCGTCGTCGGGGCGCTCGTCATGCTGGCGGCGTGCGGATCGAGCAATGCTTCCTCCTCGCAGGCAGCACCCACAACGGGGGTCAGCGAAGACCAGGCCTCGGACGTTCCCACGCCCGACTATCAGCCGGATGTGCAGTACGACGTGACGGGCGCTGGTGGCAACACTGCTTCCGTAGAGCTCAGCTATGGGCAAACAAGCCTCGCTTCCGACTCGACAAGCACCGCGGTTCAGGCGTGCGCGGACTCCGGGGTTGTGATGGACCGGGCCGTCGTCATCCCGTACTCGTTCAGCCTCAAGATCACCTCGACGACTTCCGCAGCGGTGTCCGTGCAGTTCATGAGCTCTGGAATGGTGCAGGCCGGGAGCGTCACTCCTCTCGCCGGGACCCTGCTTGCCAGCTCGTACTCGGACGGCGACACCTGTGACGCTCACGGGGTTCAGTGGAGCTCTGTCGAACCGGGCGCTGTTGAGGTCGGGCACTTCTACGAGGTGATCCCAGACGCGATCACCCCAGATGCACCTAGCGCCGAGGACGTTGCCCAGCAGTTCGTCCTCGACACCCCGAACGTCACGTTCAATGACACGAACACCGCACTCACCCAGCCCGTTAGCGGAACGAATCTTGCAGACTGTCATGCTGGGGACCCGGCCGCTCCGGCGCGGCCGTTCGGTGCCTACGACGTGGACGCCGTCATCGCCGGCGGATGTGACGCCTGGACTGACTCGGACAGCCCCACCGCCTCTGAGAGCCCGACAGTGCAGACGAGCTCGCCCGCGACCAACGTCAGCCACAACTTCGCTGGCACCTGGACAGGAAAGATGACCTCTGACGAGTGGAACTACCCTGCTCACACCCACCTTGTCCTCACAGGTCCAAGTGGCGACCTGAGCGGGACGCTGATCTTCAACGCTGACTGCGGGAGCTACAAGATCAAGAGCGGGCAGGCGGATGGAGCCACGCTGACAGTGACGGGCAGGGCCACCGACATACAGGACTGCGGGAACCCGCACCTGACCTTCACGATGACGGGCCAGAACACGATGCACCTCCACTTTCCGGGGGCAGGAGACCCGTCCGTCTCGTTTGACGCAGACCTGACCCGGCAGTGAGCGCCACTACGGGACGAGACCCTGGGCAGGGAACCCGAGGCTAGGAGTGGCCCCGCAAGAAGGTCCGCGATGCCCCTCAACGGGCCCCCGGTTCTACGCTCGCTGGTGTTCCGTCAGATGTGATCGGGAGGACATCCACTTTCGATGAGAGTGGTGTTCGCGGCGCGCCGGACGGCGTGACCGACAGCAGGAAGTGGTACCAGAGGGCGACCGGCGAGTTGCTCGCGTGGGGCCTAACCGACCCGAGATCGTCTGCCCGCACTGTGGTGCCAACGGCACGGTGACCGCCAATTGTCGACCAGACCCGGCGGGGCGTCCGGTTGGCCTCGCGCAGGCGAAGGTCACCCGGCTCCGGTGCTCGGCCTGCAGGATGATGTAGGCCGTCGATCGGTGACCGAGGCGACAAGGGATCGAGCGACTCGGACCGAGCGCCAGTACCTAGCCTCGGCACCCTTGAGGCAGGGCGGAGGGACAGGCCACAGGCGGCGCAACTCGGCCGCGACTTCGGCCACCTGGCGCTCTTGATCCACGGTCGACCAGCCTCTCACGGAGCGGCCGACCTCTCACGGGCCCTCTCACAGAACGGCCCACAACTCCCCACCACGGACCACCACCCAGGTGACGTTCTGAGCGTGAAACGACCACCCATGACCGTCTGTCACCATCCGTTCACGGCTCTACGGATCAGAAGGTTTGGGGTTCGAATCCCTACGGGCGCGCCAGGCCTCACCCGAGCCGCGCGACCGGACGTCCGGTTGGCGGCTCGCCCTGCTACTGGTACGGCGAGTAGCGGATCTCGTCGAGCGCGCGCCGGAGGTCGAACGATCCGGACTGGTCGACCAGCCAGGGCCGGCTGACCCAGAGGTAGCCGTCGACCAGCCGGGCAGCGGTGGCGCTGCGAGCGGCGGACAGACCCCAGGCCGGCGACGCCACGTCGGTCGTCGGCGGGATGCCCAGGGCGACGCAGTGCGTCTGGCCGGTTGCGCTGCACGGCTGGGCGTGGCCGAGCGGGGAGTTCGGGTGGGTCCGGTGGTACCACTCGCCGGTGAAGGCGTGACCGTTGTCGGAGGTGTCGATCACGAAGTGCCGGTGGTGAACCCCGTGCGCGGCCAGCCCCTTGACGATCTGGTGCCCGAAGCTGATCTGACGGCTCACCGAGTCGAAGTGCGAGGTGTCGAGGGCGAACCCGCGGGTCTGGGCGACCCCCGTCTCGAGGAGCATCTTGACGGCCTCGTCGGGGCGACCGACGAACCAGTCCGAGGATCCCATCTCGATGTACACCGACACGTGCGGCTGCGCGCTGAGCGTGCGTGCGGCGTACCGCAGCAGGTGTGCGGGCACGAGCGAGCCCTTGGGCACGCAGCGCAGGATCGGGCCGTCCGGCTGGAGGACCACGGCCGCGTGGGTGTGGCCGAGCGTGCGGGCCACGATGTCGACGTACTTCTTGTACGACGCGCGCTCCGCCTTGGTGGGCAGCCGGTGGCAGGCGTCCTGCTCCCACGGCACCATCCGGAAGAGCGCGAGCTGGACGAGGGCCTTCGGATCTGCGGCCGTGGCGTTGTCGACGTACTCGCGGACCCGCTGCGCGATCAGGTCGTTGGGGATCCAGGCACCGAAGAACTTCGCCTTGGGCGCCAGCGCGATCGTGCCCAGGGCCTGCTTCGTGTCACCCGAGGCGTTGACGTAGGGCGGCCAGGCCGGGTCGGCGTTGCCCTCGTAGACACCCCACGTGCGTCCGGCCAGCGGGTTGTGCGGGTTGGCAGCCGAGGCCGTCATCACCGACGTGGACCGTGCCGGCTCGCCGGAGCGCGCGGGCGAGGCGGCCGCGCCACCCTGCGGGAGCGTGGTCAACCCGAGGCCGAGCAGGGCCAGGAGGGACGCGAGTGACCGGCGCGACGGGGGGTGCACGCCTCGACGATAGGGCGAGAGGCCGGGTGCCGTCACAGAGTTGCCCGATCTCGGTCCGCTCGGCGATGGTGCGTCGACCGGTCAGCCGGCGGCGCCGAAGACCTCGCGTCGGCCGTCCTGCCAGACGACGACGCCGCGCCGACCGGACCGGCTGCGGAGCCAGGTGAGGGCGTCCTGCCCCATCGCGTACGCCGCCGTGGCATCGATGTCGGCCCAGGTGAGGTCGTCGGCGAGCACCGTGACCGAGGCGAGACCCGGCGGCGGCTCGCCGGTCCGGGCATCGACGATGTGGTCACCCCGGTGGGCGTGCCCGGACGTCGCGACCGCTCCCCGGCGGACCTCGACGGTCGCCGTGACCGCCTGGGGGTCGTGCGGGTCCTCGATGCCGACCCGCCACGCCGGCCGCGCGTCGTCGGCCACGTGGCAGACCATGTCGCCCCCGGCGGAGAGACAGAAGTCGGTGTCGGTCAGCCGCCGCAGGTGGGCCGACGCACGCTGGACGGCCCAGCCCTTCACCACGCCGCTCGGGTCGAGCCTGGGGGCGCCGTCCGGCCCGGGTCGTCGTACGTCGAACGCACCGCCGGACTCGTGCCTGGCCCGCTCGCCGAGCGCCAGCACCTCGGCCACCTCGACCGGACAGGCGGCGAGGTCGAGGTCGCCGGACGACAGCCGGGAGACGTACGAGTCGTCGCGGTAGGTGCTGAACATCCGGTCCACGGCGCGCAGCTCGTCGAGACAGTCCTCCCAGGCGCGGTGCGCCTCGGCGTCGTCGGTGTGGCGGCCGCGCAGCGCCAGGCTGATCGGCATCCCCATGACCTGCTCGACGTACCGCTGCAGTGGTACGGCGGGTGGTCCGACGGTCACAGGTTGGCCTGGTCGAGTGCGCTCTGCAGCGACTGGACGTAGCCGGTGCTGGTGTAGGTGGCGCCGCTGACCATGTCGATCTGCGCGCTCTGCCTCTGGAGCGTCTCGTGGATGAGGACCGGGAAGGCGTAGTTGGCGATCTGGAGGTCCATGGAGTTCCCGTTGGGGTACTGCAGGATGCCGACCTTGCTGATCCTCCCGTCCTTGATCGCGAGCCGGACCTGGACCGGACCCCAACGGGTCTGGACCGCCGAGCCGGTCACGGTGCGGGTGGCCGCCTGGGAGCGGGAGCCGTTCGGGGTGTTGCCACCTGCGCTGTTGCTGCTCCCCGAGTTGCCCCCGCCATTACCGTTCCCGTTCCCGTTCCCGTTGCCGCCGCCGGTCGCCGAGCCGCCCGACGTCGTGCCGGCCGTGCCGCCCGAGACCGCGGCGAGGGGGATGCCCGTCGACGCCCGTTGCGAGGCGTCGTAGCCGAAGAGCAGGACCAGCACGGAGACGGTGCTGAGCAGCCAGTAGGTGATGCGCTTCACGAGGTCACCAGCCGAAGGTCTCGAGGTGGAGCCGGTCGTCGGGGACGCCGGCGGCGGTCAGGGTCGAGCGGACGAGGTCGGTCCAGGCCTCGGGGCCGCAGACGTAGACGTCGCGCTCGGCGATGTCGGGCACCCAGTGACGCAGCGCGGTGACGTCGTCCACGCGTTCGTCGATGCCGAGGGGCAGCCACGAGCCGTCGCGGCGCCGCTGCCCCGGCAGGTCGAGGACGGCGAGACCCCGGGCGCGCCCCAAGGCGGAGAACTCGTCGAGGAACAGCGGCTCGGTGGTCCAGCGGTGCACCAGCACGAGGTCGCCCGGCCCCGAGCGCAACCCCTCCGCCAGCGCCCGGAGGGGGGTGATGCCCACACCCGCTCCGATCAGGGCCACGCCACGGCGAGAGCGGGCCCGGGGCGTCAACCGGCCGAACGGACCCTCGAACAGGGCGCGCGTGCCCGGCCGAAGCCAGGTGGCCACCTCGCTGCCGTCGCCGACCACCTGGACGGTGATCCGCAGACTCCGGCCGTCCGGTGCCGCCGACAAGGAGTAGGGGTTGGCGCGCGACCAGCCGGGGCCGGCGAGGAAGCGCCAGGTGAAGAACTGCCCCGCCTCGACGCGGAGCCGGTCGAGGCGACGTCCGGTGAGGTGGACCGACACGATGTCGTCGGTCTCGTGCACGACGTCGGTGACCCGGAGCTGGTGCCGCACGTTGCGCCATACCGGTACGCCGAGGCGCCAGGTCACGACGGCTCCGGCGGCCACGGCCCAGGTGGTCCACCAGAAGACGGTGCGGGCCGGTGAGGAGAGGAACTGCTGACCCGTCCACAGCTGGTGCGGCAGGGCGAGACCGACGCCGACGTACGCATAGAGGTGGAGCAGGTGCCAGGACTCGTAGCGCAGCCGCCGGCGGGAGGCCTTGATGCTGGTGACGACCACCATCACGAGGGCGACCGTGCCGCCGGTCGCGAGCAGCATGCCGGGGTACTGCGTCACCAGCTGCCACAGCGTGGACGGTGTCTGACCGGCCCGGCCCGCGGCATATCCCCAGGTGATGAGGACGACGTGGGCGACCATCAGGTCGAAGGACGTGAAGCCGACGAGCCGGTGCAGGTGGGCGAGCCGGTCCTGCCCGTACGCCGCCTCGAGCGGCGGCACGCGGGCCATCAGGACGACCTGGGCGAGGAGCAGCACCGAGGCGACGAGCCCGGTGAGTCGCCCGACCGAGATCAGCCCGGTGGTCCAGCCGCCGAGGTCGCGGATGCCGCCGTCGACGTCCCACCAGTAGGTCACGAGCAGGAGGCTCAGCCACAGGGCGGCGACAGCAAGCAGCCGCACGGTGGCGTCGGCACGCACCCGTCGACCGACGGGCGCGGCCCGGCGGAGCCCGGCGGTACGGGTCGCCGAGGTGTCGGGGGAGACCGCGCTCACCCTGCCTCGCCGTTGGGGCTCTCAGTCGACATGCCTGCTCCTCGAGAGAGTGTCACGCGCACACTGGTGTCCGGGCCTGGCCAGGCTATGGGTCTGACCTGTGCTCTTCCTGTGAGTCACCCGGTGGCCGCGGTCGTGATCCCTCGCTTCCGACCCCGCGGTCCCTACCGCTCCTCGTCGGTGATCTGGTCACCCATCAGGTGGATCCGGTCGGGCTGGAAGCCGTGGTCGATGCCCCACAGGACCGCGCGGGACCTCGAGGTGACGCCGATCTTGCGGTAGGCGGAGCGGATGTAGGACTTGATCGAGTTGATCGACAGCATCGTGGTGTCGACGATGTCGTTGTTGGAGTAGCCCTGCGTGATCAGCGACAACACCTCGGACTCGCGCGCCGTCAGGCCCTCCTCGCGGCCGGGCCAGTCGCCACCGACCAGCGGCCCCCGCCCGGAGTCCTGCAGTCGCACCGTCTCGCCGGCGTGGATGCGCTCGAGCGCGGTGACCAGGTCGCCTGCCGCCAGCCGCTTGCTGACGTACGCCGCGATGCCGGGCACGCGCGCCTGGCTCACCGCCGGATCGTCGGCGCTCCAGGTGTAGACGACGACCTTGCCGATGCCGGGGTCGGAGACCAGCCGGGCGATGCGCGTACGGTCGTTGAAGCTCTGCGCGAACGTGTCGTACAGCGCGATGTCCACCGTGGAGCGCGGATGGGTGCTCGCATCGACCTCGACCACCTCGATGCGGTCGCTGTAGGACCGCAGCATGGAGGCGAGTCCGTGGACGACCACCTCGTAGTCGTTGACGATCGCGAGCCGAATGGTCACCGCCGCAGCGTAGGCCCTCCGGCGCTCGGCACGTCCTCACCCGTAGGGGTGTTTACCCGCATCCCGGGCTGGGGCAGCGTCCGACGCACCACCACGAGAGGGAGGGAGACACCCATGGTGATCCTCGGCCTGATTCTGCTGATCATCGGTCTGGTCGCGTCCATCGGCATCCTGACGGTCATCGGCGCGATCCTGCTGGTCGTCGGCCTGATCCTGAACCTCGTGCCGATCGGCGGCACGCGGCGCAGGTACTACTGACCCGCCACACCACCGTCGTCGGCCCCCGCCCCGGCTCTCCGGGGCGGGGGCTGTCGCGTCCGGGCGACGTCGGCCCGACGGCCTAGGGTCGGTCGCGTGGGTCTGCAC
>JBAUWD010000066.1:0-4877 GCA_049583575.1 Nocardioides sp. | reverse complement strand
GCCCCGGGCGACGCCGTGGCCGGACAGCAAGGCCGCCGAGCCGGCCAAGGGCACCGACCGGCCGGTGCCCAAGGAGAACCCGGCGCCCGCCCCGGCGGACGCCAAGGACCAGCCGACGTACACCGTGCTCCGCGGCGCCCCCGCCCGCACCGTGGCCAACATGGACGAGTCGCTCACCGTGCCGACCGCGACGTCGGTCCGGTCGGTTCCGGTGAAGCTGCTCTGGGACAACCGCACGGTCATCAACAACCATCTCGCCCGGGCGCGTGGCGGCAAGGTGTCGTTCACGCACCTGATCGGCTACGCCCTGGTCAAGGCGCTCAAGACCATGCCCGAGATGAACGTCGGCTTCGAGGTCGTCGACGGCAGGCCCAACCAGATCACACCGGCCCACATCAACCTCGGCCTGGCGATCGACATGCAGAAGAAGGACGGCACCCGACAGCTCCTCGTGCCCAACATCAAGGGCGCGGAGACGATGGACTTCGCCGGGTTCTGGACCGGCTACGAGGACGTCGTCCGCAAGGCACGCGAGGGCAGGCTGACGGTCGAGGACTTCGCCGGTACGACGATCTCGCTCACCAACCCCGGCACGATCGGCACCAACCACTCGGTGCCGCGGCTGATGCGTGGCCAGGGCGCGATCATCGGCGTCGGCGCCATGGAGTACCCCCCCGAGTACCAAGGGGCAGCCGAGGAGACGCTCACCCGCAACGCCATCAGCAAGGTGATGACGTTGACGTCGACGTACGACCACCGGATCATCCAGGGTGCCCAGTCCGGCGAGTTCCTGAAGCGGATCCACGCCCTCCTGCTCGGCGAGAACGGCTTCTACGACGAGATCTTCCGGGCCCTGCGGATCCCGTACGAGCCGATCCGCTGGATGAACGACATCGCGACGTCCCACGACGACGAGATCAGCAAGCAGGCGCGGATCCTCGAGCTGATCCACGCCTACCGGGTGCGGGGCCACCTGATGGCCGACACCGACCCGCTCGAGTACCGCCAGCGCAGCCACCCCGACCTCGAGATCGAGACCCATGGGCTGACCATGTGGGACCTCGACCGCGAGTTCGCCGCCGGCTCCTTCGGTGGCGAGGGCCGGCCGTTCATGAAGCTGCGCAACGTCCTCGGCATCCTGCGCGACTCCTACTGCCGCACCACCGGCATCGAGTACATGCACATCATGGACCCCGACCAGCGCCGCTGGATCCAGGAGCGGGTCGAGCGTCCGCACACCAAGCCGCCCCGCGAGGAGCAGCTGCGCATCCTCCTGAAGCTCAACCAGGCGGAGGCGTTCGAGACCTTCCTGCAGACCAAGTTCGTCGGACAGAAGCGCTTCAGTCTCGAGGGTGGCGAGACCACCATCCCGTTGATCGACGAGATCTGCGAGGCGGCTGCCGAGATCGGACTGGACGAGGTCACCATCGGCATGGCCCACCGCGGCCGGCTCAACGTCCTCGCCAACATCGTCGGCAAGAAGTACTCCCAGATCTTCCGTGAGTTCGAGGGCAACATCGATCCGCGCACGGTCCAAGGGTCCGGCGACGTGAAGTACCACCTCGGCGCCGAGGGCGAGTTCCTCGCCGGCTCCGGCGACCGGATCAAGGTCTCGGTCGCCGCCAACCCGTCGCACCTCGAGGCGGTCGACCCCGTGCTCGAGGGCATCGCGCGGGCCAAGCAGGACGTCCTCGACCGCGGCGCGGCCTACCCCGTGCTCCCCCTGCTCGTGCACGGCGACGCGGCGTTCGCGGGCCAGGGCGTGGTCGCCGAGACGCTGAACCTCTCCCAGCTGCGCGGCTACCGCACCGGCGGCACCATCCACCTGGTCGTCAACAACCAGGTCGGCTTCACGACGTCCCCCGGCTCGTCGCGCTCCTCGCTCTACTGCACCGACGTGGCCCGGATGGTGCAGGCGCCGATCTTCCACGTGAACGGCGACGACCCCGAGGCCTGCATCCGGGTGGCGCGCCTCGCGTTCGAGTACCGCCAGGCGTTCAACAAGGACGTCGTGATCGACCTCGTCTGCTACCGCCGGCGCGGGCACAACGAGGGGGACGACCCGTCGTACACCCAGCCGCTGATGTACGACCTGATCGAGCAGAAGCGCTCGGTGCGCAAGCTCTACACCGAGTCGCTGATCGGTCGCGGCGACCTCACGATCGAGGAGGCCGAGCAGGTGCTGGCGGACTACCAGCAGCAGCTCGAGCGGGTGTTCACCGAGGTGCGTGAGGCCGACTCGCACCCGTCGGAGTGGACGACCGTGCCCGACTACCCGGAGAAGCCGGTGGGGACGGCCCAGACCGCCGTGTCGCCCGAGGTGATGAAGCGCATCTCGGACGCCTACGTCACGCCGCCCGAGGGCTTCACCGTGCATCCCAAGGTGATGCCACAGCTCCAGCGTCGCGCCAACGCGATCTCCGACGGCCCGATCGACTGGGGAACGGGCGAGGTCCTCGCGATCGGCTCGCTGCTGATGGACGGCCGCCCGGTCCGGCTGGCCGGCCAGGACTCCCGGCGCGGCACCTTCGTGTCGCGGTTCGCGACGATCATCGACCGCGTGAACGCCCACGAGTGGACGCCGCTGAGCGCGCTCAGCGAGGACCAGGCGAAGTTCCACGTCTACGACTCGCTGCTCTCCGAGTACGCCGCCCTCGGGTTCGAGTACGGCTACTCCGTCGCCCGGCCCGACGCGCTGGTGGTGTGGGAGGCGCAGTTCGGAGACTTCGCCAACGGCGCCCAGACCGTGATCGACGAGTTCATCACCTCCGGCGAGACCAAGTGGCGTCAGCAGTCCGGGGTCGTGCTGCTGCTCCCCCACGGCTACGAGGGGCAGGGTCCCGACCACTCCTCCGCGCGCATCGAGCGGTGGCTGACCATGTGCGCCGACGAGGCGTTCGTCGTGGCGCAGCCGTCGACGCCCGCGTCGTACTTCCACCTGCTGCGGCAGCACTCTCTCGGCGAGGCCCACCGCCCCATGGTGGTCTTCACCCCGAAGTCGATGCTCAAGCGCAAGGAGGCCGCGTCGCAGCCGGCGGAGTTCACCGAGGGCACCTTCCGGCCGTTCCTCGCCGACGCCGAGGCCGACCCCGAGCAGGTGGACACCCTGCTGCTGTGCTCGGGCCGCGTCACGTGGGACCTGATGGTCGAGCGCGCGCGGCGCGAGGACGCCGGGCGGTTCGCGATCGCCCGCATCGAGCAGCTCTACCCGCAGCCGGTCGACGCGATCCGTGCGGAGATCGAGCGCTACCCCCACCTGCAGGCCGTGCGGTGGGTGCAGGACGAGCCGCTGAACATGGGTCCGTGGCCCCACTACCAGCTCAACGTGTGGTGGCAGGTGAGCGACGTACCCGTCCAGGCCATCACCCGGCCGGCGCTCTCCTCGCCCTCGGTCGGCACCGCCAAGCGTCACACCGAGGAGCAGAAGGCCCTGATGGCGGCGGCGTTCGCGGCCGTCGACTCGGTCGGCGACCGGGTCGAGCAGCACTACTGAGCAGGCGCGGTACGCCGTCATGTACTTCACCGACCGCGGGATCGAGGAGCTCGAGCAGCGCCGGGGGGACGAGGAGGTCACGCTGGCCTGGCTGGGCGAGCGGCTGCAGGAGTTCACCGACGCCCACCCCGAGTTCGAGACCGCGGTCGAGCGCTTCGCGACCTGGCTGGCGCGGCTCGACGACCCGGAGGACTGACCGGTGGGACTCGCCGACGACCTGGGCTATCACATCCCCCGGGCCAACCCCTTCCAGCGCCTGATGCAGGGCTTCGCCTCGACGCGACCCGGCGCCTGGTTGTTCGCCCGCCTCCTGCGGCATCTCGACGACGCCGTCGGCCGCCTGTCGCGCGGTCGCACCAGCACGCCCCGGCTGCTGGCCGGCATCCCGGTGCTCGACGTGACCACGACCGGCCGGCGGTCCGGCCTGCGCCGTACCTCCCACCTGATCGCCGTCCCCTACGACGGCACGCTCGCGCTGCTGGGCACCAACTTCGGGCAGCCGCGCACCCCGGCCTGGGTGCTCAACCTGGAGGCCGACCCGCACGCCGCGGTCACCCATGCCGGCCGCACCGCCGCCGTCGTGGCCCGGCCGGTGACCGATGAGGAGCGGGCGGCCGTGCTCGCCGGCTCCGCCCAGGTGTACGGCGGATACCTCAAGTACCAGCAACGGATCACCCACCGCCGACTCCGGATCTTCCTCCTCGAACCCGCCTGACCTCGCCGAGTCGGCACAAAGGGGCAGCGATCTCCCGCCGAGTCGGCATACGACGAGTGAGCATGCGCTCAGTCGACATGTGCCGACTCGGCGTCGACGGCGGCGAGGCTACGGCGCTGGGCGCCCGGGAGTTGGGCGCGAGTGACCCCGGCTCAGCGCGGCCGGATCGACAGGTCGCTCACGGTCGCGTCGTGGGCGAGGTCGAGCACGACCAGGATCGCGCCGGCGACGGTTGCGGGGTCGATCCAGTCGTCGGCGCGGTACGCGCGTCCCTCCTGCTCGTGCACCTTCTGCTGCATCGGCGTGGCCGTGCGGCCGGGATAGACGGTCGTCACGCGGACGCCGTACTGCTGCTCCTCGCCGCGGAGGGCGTCGGCCATGGCGCGGAGGGCGTGCTTGGACGCGGCGTACGCCGCCCACCCGGGCGAGGCGGTCAGACCGGCGCCCGAGTTCACGAACACGACCGTGCCGTGCGCGGCGCGCAGGGCGGGCAGCGCCACCCGGGTCAGCACCGCCGGGGCGACCACGTTGACCGCGAGCTGCTCCTGCCAGGCCTCGGTGGACAGCTCGGCCACCGGGCCGAGGTCGACGACCCCCGCTGCGTGGACGACGGAGTCGAGGCGGTCGGGGAGCTGGTCGGCGACCGCCGCCACCTCGTCTGCGTGGGCG
>JBAUWD010000065.1:0-11748 GCA_049583575.1 Nocardioides sp. | reverse complement strand
AGGACGTTCCGCCCCGCCCCGGCCCGGCCCGGCCGGGGCGGAACGGCCGCAGCGAGCGCCGGGATCAGTTGGCGAGCAGCCCGCGCACCACCCGGAGGCCGACCGACATCCGCGCGAGGTCGGCGGTGTCGTCGGAGCAGATCTCCTCGAGGGTCGCCGCCGCGCGCGACACCACCACCGAGTCGCCGTCCTCCCAGGAGGCGATGCGCACGGGAACGGTGTCGTCGGGCGAGGTGTCGCGCAGCAGCTGAGCGGTCAGCTGGGAGTGGACGGCGTACACGTCGTCGCGCAACGCGGCCCGGGCCATCGTCTGCCAGCGGTCCTCACGCGGCAGCGCCAGGATCCGCGTGATCAGGTCGGGCAGGCCCAGCCGCTCGCCGAGCGCGAAGTGCAGCCGCGCGACGTCGACCGGGTCGAGCGACATCCGGTCGGCGATCTCACGGACGCCGAGCAGCATGTACGCCGGATGGAGGACCGCGACGCGGCTGGCGAGCTCCTCGGGCACCTGCTGGTCGGTCAGGGTCTTCATCCGGCCCTGGTAGGCCCGCAGCTCGCGACCGGTGAGCAGCGACGGGAGCTCGCTCATGAGTGCCTGCACCGTGCCGGTGAAATAGTCGACGGTGCTCGCGCTGTCGAGAGGGGGGCGACGGTTGTTGAGCAACCACCGCGACGCCCGCTCGACGAGCGTGCGCATCTCGATGCGCATCCGGGTCTGGCACGCCGCGTCGAGCACGTTGTCGAAGCTCTTGATCTCGTCTCGCAGCGGCAGCGACCCGAAGATCTCCCGAGCGACGAAGTTCGCCCGCGTGAGCTCCTCCGGCGTCGAGCCGGTCTCGCCCGCGAGTCGTGGCCAGAAGGTGATGCCGGCGCCGTTGACGAGATCGTTGACGACCTGCGTCACGATGATCTCGCGCCGCAGCGGGTGGCTCGCGATCGCCGCCTCGAACCCCTTCCTCAGCTGGGTGGGGAAGTAGGCCATCAGGTCGGCGTGGCAGTAGGGGTCTTCGGGGAGGTCGGAGTCGATCAGCTTGTCGGCGAGCACGATCTTGGTCCACGCCAGCAGCACCGACAGCTCCGGAGCCGTCAGGCCCTCGTCGCGGTCGGCCCGACGGCGTACGGCGCGCGAGGTCGGGAGGCCCTCGAGCTCGCGGTTCAGCACGCCCTCGCGCTCGAGGGTCCGCATCCAGTCCTCGTGCACGTGGAGCAGCGACGGCGCGTTGGCCAGGGCGTTGGCCATGGCGAGGTTCTGCTCGTAGTTGTCGCGCAGCACGAGCGCGGCCACCTCGTCGGTCATGTCCGCCAGCAGGTGGTTGCGCTGCTTCTCGGTGAGGTCGCCGTCGGCCACCACCCGGTCGAGCAGGATCTTGATGTTGACCTCGTGGTCGGAGGTGTCGACACCGGCGGAGTTGTCGATGAAGTCGGTGTTGATCGCGCCGCCCCGGCCGGCCGCGCCGAGCACGGCGTACTCGATGCGGCCCTGCTGGGTGAGGCCGAGGTTGCCGCCCTCCCCCACGCACCTCGCCCGCACCTCGCGGCCGTTGACGCGGATGGCGTCGTTGGCCTTGTCGCCGGCCTCGGCCTGCGTCTCGTCCTCACCCTTCACGTAGGTGCCGATGCCGCCGTTCCACAGCAGGTCGACGGGCGCCTGCAGGATCGCCTTCATGAGCTCGGCCGGGGTCATCGCGGCGACCTCGGGCCCGAGCTCGAGGGCCTTGCGCACCTGGGGGCTGATCGGGATCGACTTCAGGGCGCGCGAGTAGACCCCTCCGCCCTCGGAGATCAGTGACGCGTCGTAGTCCTGCCAGCTCGAGCGTGGCAGGCCGAACAGCCGCTTCCGCTCGGCGTACGACGCCGCGGGATCGGGCGTGGGGTCGAGGAAGACGTCGCGGTGGTCGAACGCCGCCACCAGCTGGATGTGCTCGGAGCAGAGCATGCCGTTGCCGAAGACGTCACCCGACATGTCGCCGATGCCGACGCAGGTGAAGTCCTCGGTCTGGCAGTCGACGCCGCGCTCGCGGAAGTGCCGCTCGACCGACACCCACGCACCGCGCGCGGTGATGCCCATGGCCTTGTGGTCGTAGCCGACCGAGCCGCCGGAGGCGAACGCGTCGCCGAGCCAGAAGCCGTAGTCCTTGGCGACGCCGTTGGCGATGTCGGAGAACGTCGCGGTGCCCTTGTCGGCCGCGACGACGAGATAGGAGTCGTCACCGTCATGGCGTACGACGTCCCGTGGCGGGACGTTCTGCCCTTCGCGGAGGTTGTCGGTGATGTCGAGCAGCCCGCAGATGAAGGTCTGGTAGCAGGCGATCCCCTCGGCCAGCCAGGCGTCCCGGTCGGACGGGTCGGGCAGCTGCTTGCAGAAGAACCCGCCCTTGGCGCCCACGGGCACGATCACGGTGTTCTTCACCATCTGCGCCTTGACCAGCCCGAGCACCTCGGTGCGGAAGTCGTCGCGCCGGTCGGACCACCGCAGGCCCCCACGGGCGACGGCACCGAAGCGGAGATGGACGCCCTCGACGCGCGGTGAGTAGACGAAGATCTCGAAGCGCGGCCGAGGAGCCGGGAGGTCGGGGATGGCCGACGGCTCCAGCTTGAAGGACATGTAGGGGTGCGGCCGGCCGTCGGCGTCGGGCTGGAAGTAGTTGGTGCGCAGGGTCGCGCGCACGTGGGTCAGGTAGGAGCGCAGGATCCGGTCGTGGTCGAGGCTGGCCACGTCGTCCAGCGCGCGCTCGATGCGCGCGGTGATCTCCTCGATGCGCGCCGATCGAGCCTCGGCGTCGGCGGCCAGGCCGTTGCGGCCGGGGTCGAAGCGTGCCTCGAAGAGCTGGACGAGCAGGCGCGTGATGTCGGTGTTGCCGCGCAGCGCCTCCTCGATGTAGTCGACCGCGAAGGGGCTGTTGCCCTGCTTCATGTACTTGGCGTAGGCACGCAGCACGGTGGCCTGCCGCCAGGTGAGGCCGGCCGCCAGCACCAGCGCGTTGAAGCCGTCGATCTCGTTGTAGCCGTCCCACACCGCCCGGATCGCGTCCTGGAAGGGCTCGCGCATGCTGTCGGGCATGCCGGGGCCGTAGCGCAGGCCGAACTCGTAGATGTACGACGGGTGGTCGACGTGGTCGAGCTGGTAGGGACGCTCGTCGATCACCTCGACGCCCATGGAGGAGAGCGCGGGCAGCACCTCCGACAGCGAGATCGAGGCGCCCCGCCGGAACACCTTCAGCCGCGCCTCGCCCCGGGCCGCGTCCAGCGGCGAGAAGAGGGACAGGTCGGTGCCGGACTCGCCGAGCGCCTCCAGCCGCCCCAGGTCGAGGGCGCCGGTGGCCGCGGAGAAGTCCTCCTTGTAGGCCTCGGGGAACGACGACTCGAAGGTGCGCGCGAGGCGGGAGCCGACCTCCTCCCCGAACTCGACGATGGTCGCCGCCATGAAGTCGTCGCGCCACGATCGCGACGCGTCGGTGAGCCGGCGCTCGAGCTCGGAGACGTCGACGTCCGGGGTCGCCGTGCCCCGCGGCGGGTGGATGACGAAGTGGACGCGCGCGGTCGTGGACTCGCTCATCCGGACGGTGAACTCGACCGACTGGCCGAAGAAGGTCTCCCTGAGGATGTCCGCGAAGCGCTCGCGGACGGAGGTGTTGTAGCGGTCGCGTGGCAAGAAGACGAGGACGCTGACGTAGCGGTCGTAGGTGTCGCGCCGTACGAAGATGCGCAGCTGGCGGCGGCCCCGGGTCTCCATGACACGGCTGGCCATCGTCGCGAGCTCGTCGACGGGTGTGTGGAACAGCTCGTCGCGCGGGTAGGTCTCCAGGGTGTCGATGAGGGCCTTGCCGGCGTGGCTGTGGGGGTCGAGCCCGATCAGCTTCAGGACGTCCTTCGCCTTCTCGCGCAGCAGCGGGACGCGCCACACCGACTCGGTGTAGGCGGCGCTGGAGAACAGGCCGAGGAACCGGCGCTCCCCGGTGACCTCGCCGGCCTCGTCGAAGGTCTTCACCCCGATGTAGTCGAGGTACGCCGGACGGTGCACGGTGGAGCGGGAGTTGGCCTTCGCCAGGACCAGCAGGGTCTTCTCGCGGGCCGTGGCGGCAGCCTTGTCCGGGAGCCTGCCGAACGACGGCGACGACATGTCGGGGTCGTTGCGCAGGATCCCCGCGCCGGTGCCCGGCACGCCGCGGAGGTACTCGCCGTCGCTCTCGTGCTCGAGGTGGTACTCCCGGTAGCCCAGCAGCGTGAAGTGGTCGGCGGCCAGCCAGTTCAGGAAGGCCACGCTGCGGTCGACCTCGTCCTGCGAGATCGACGACGGCGGCCGCGCGGTGAGGTCGTCGACGATCTCCTCGACCTGCTGCCTCATCCGGCCCCAGTCCTCGACCGACTCGCGCACGTCGCGGAGCACACGCTGCAGGTCGTTGACGATCGAGTCGGGGTCCTCGTCGTGCCCGATGCGGCTGATCTCGACGTGCATCCACGACTCACGGGAGGCACCCTCGAGCGGCTCGGCCGACTCGTTGTCCGGGCAGGCGATGCGCTCGAGCCGGCCGGTCACGTCGCGGGTCACGTCGAACTGCGGGTGGACGACGAGGTGGACGTCGCGCTGCTGACGGGTCAGCTCCATCACCACCGAGTCGACGAGGAACGGCATGTCGTCGGTGACGACCTCCACCACCGAGTGACCGCCGGCCGACCAGCCGTGCTCACCGAGCGCCGGCGTGAACACGTGCACCCGGGCCGTGCCCTGCGGCCGGACGTCGGCCGTGCGGTAGTGCGAGACCAGCGCGCCGTACAGCTCCTCGGCGGAGCGGTCGATCACGTCGTCGATCGCGACGTGCCGGTAGTAGGCAAGGAGGAGCGGACCGACCTCGCGCTTGGGCGGTCCACCGGTGCCGGAGCCTCGCTCCGCGAGCGCGATCGCCTGGGTGAGCAGATGGGACTTCTCGAGGTCGGTCGACATTGACACGATCCGACAGTAGGACTCTCGAGAGCCCCTGACCAACCCCGCATGCGGAGCGTCGTACGTCGAGCCGGTCGCGGGCCCGCGACGCCCGTATCCAGTCCGGCGCGCGCCCGGCATGATGGGCCCATGCGAGTCACTCACGAGGTGCGGTACGACGCGCCGCCGGACGACGTCTACGCGATGCTGACCGACCCGGCGTTCCGGGAGAGGGCCGCCGGGGCACAGGGCGCCACGAAGGTGGAGGTGACCGTCGACGACGCCTCGGTCCGCATCGACATGGTCTCGCCCAACACCGACATCCCGGCGTTCGCACGCAAGGTGGTCGGTGCGTCCGTGCACGCGGTCCAGGAGGAGGAGTGGGACGGCCTCGCGGCCGACTTCACGATCACCACGCCGATGATGCCGGCCAGCATCCACGGCCGCCGCGAGCTGGTCGCCGACGGCGGCGGGTGTCTCGACACGTTCGAAGGCGAGTCGAAGGTCCGGATCCCGGTCATCGGCGGCAAGCTCGAGAAGCTCTTCGCCGACAAGCTCGCGGCGGGGTGGGACGCCGAGCACGGCGTCGGCGTCTCGTGGCTGGAGGGGGGCCGATGAGGCGCGTGAACCACACCCTCACCTACCCCGGTGCGACGGTGCACGACGTCTTCGCGATGCTCGCCGACCCGGCGTACCGGAGGGCCGTGGCCGACTACCAGCGTGTCGTCGACTTCGACTGCCGGATCTCGATGAACGGCGACGGGATGGACGCGCGTCTCGAGCAGGCGCACGGCACCGACCGGATCCCGGGGTTCGCGCAGCGGCTGGTGGGGCCCGAGATCCGGTTCGTCCAGCAGGAGACCTGGTCGTCGCCCTCCTCGGCGGACATCCACGTCACCATCCCCGGCAAGCCGGGCGACATGACCGGCACCCAGACGCTCTCCCAGTCCGGCGACGACGTCGTGGAGCGCATCGACCTCGCGGTGCGGGTGTCGATGCCGCTCGTCGGCGGCAAGATCGAGGACCTCGTCGCGGGCTTCATCGGCAGGGCCTTCGACGCCGAGAACAAGGTCGGCGTGAAGTGGCTCGCCGGCGAGTGGCGCGTCTGATCGCCGACTCGGCGCTCGCTCTCACTCAGCCCATGTGGGGGTAGCGGTAGTCCTTCGGCGGGACGAACGTCTCCTTGATCGACCGCGGGCTGGTCCAGCGCATCAGGTTGGCCGCGGAGCCGGCCTTGTCGTTGGTGCCCGACGCCCGTGCCCCACCGAACGGCTGCTGCCCGACGACCGCCCCGGTGGGCTTGTCGTTGACGTAGAAGTTGCCGGCCGCGAAGCGGAGCAGGTGCTGGGCCTCGGCGATCGCCCGGCGGTCCTGGGCGATGATCGACCCGGTCAGGGCGTACGGCGCGAACGACTCCATCTGCTGGAGGACGCGGTCGTAGCGGCTGTCGTCGTACACGTGGACGGCGAGGATCGGACCGAAGTACTCGGTGGCGAACATCTGGTCCTTGGGGTCGGTCGACTGCACGATCGTGGGCCGCACGAACCAACCGACCGAGTCGTCGGTCTGGCCGCCGGCCAGGATCGACAGGTGGCTGTTGCGCTTGGCGCGGGTGATGGCGCGCTTGTGCTTGGCGAACGCGCGGTCGTCGATGACCGCACCCATGAAGTTGGACAGGTCCGTGACGTCGCCCATGGCCAGTCCCTCGACGTCGGCCACGAACTGGTCGCGCATCTTCGCCCACACGGACTTCGCGACGTACGCGCGCGAGGCGGCGCTGCACTTCTGGCCCTGGTACTCGAAGGCGCCGCGGATCAGCGCCGTACGCAGCACGTCGGGGTCGGCGCTCGGGTGCGCGACCACGAAGTCCTTGCCGCCGGTCTCGCCGACGATGCGCGGGTAGGAGCGGTACGTCGCGATGTTCTCGCCGACGGTCTGCCAGAGGTGGTGGAAGACGCGGGTCGAGCCGGTGAAGTGGATGCCGGCCAGGTCGGGGTGGGCGAGCGCCACCTCGGAGACGTCGTGCCCGTGTCCGGGGAGCATGTTGATGACGCCAGGCGGGAGCCCGGCCTCCTCGAGCAGCTCCATCGTCAGGTTGGCCGCGAGCTGCTGGGTGACCGCGGGCTTCCAGATGACCGTGTTGCCCATCAGCGCCGGCGCGGTCGGGAGGTTGCCGGCGATCGCGGAGAAGTTGAACGGGGTGATCGCGTAGACGAAGCCCTCCAGCGGACGGTAGTCGGTCCGGTTCCAGATGCCGGGGCTGTGGGCGATCGGCTGCTCGGCCAGGATCTGCCGGGCGAAGTGGACGTTGAAGCGCCAGAAGTCGATGAGCTCGCAGGCCGCGTCGATCTCGGCCTGGAACACCGTCTTCGACTGGCCGAGCATGGTCGCCGCGTTCAGGCGCTGCCGCCACGGACCGGCCAGCAGGTCGGCGGCCTTGAGGATGATCGCGGCCCGGTCGTCGAACGACATCGCCCGCCAGCCCGGGGCGGCGTCGCCCGCCGCCCTGATGGCGGCCTCCGTGTCCCGGTGCGTGGCGCCCTTCAGGGTGCCGAGCACGTGCTGGTGGTCGTGCGGCTGTACGACCTTGATCTCGGCGCCTCCGCCGTTGCGGCGACGACCCCCGATGTGCGCCCGCAGCGTCACCTGCCGCCGTTCCTGTCGCACCAGCTCGGCCACCAGCGCCTCTCGCTCGGCACTCCCCGGCGAATACGTCAGGTTGGGCTCGTTGACCGGGTGCGGCGGGTGGGTGACTGCGTCCATGCCGCGATGCTGTCAGACACCAGGGCCGCACTCAATTCCCGTTGAGAGGTCACAAACGGTCATGCGAGGAGTCACAAACGGTCCCGTATGTCGACCACATGCGCCCTCTCATGGAGCCATTAGCGACTCCTCAACAAGCCATTCGTGACTTCTCAACTGTCGAGGAGGTCGGGGATCTCCTGGGTGGCGTACCAGCCGAGGTCGTCATCGGGGTCGGCGCCCTCGTCGGGTACGTCGTGGGGGTCGGCGTGCACGGCCACCACGTCGGCGAGGGCGATCCGGGCCGGCAGGTCGGGCCCCGGCAGGTCGGCCACCACGACGAACCGGCGACGCTCGCCCGGCTGGAGCTCCGCGGCGCGCAGTCCGGCCGACTCCGCGGCCGTCATCAGGGCGTCGTACTCCTCGTCCTCCGAGTCGCCCTCGGCGACCACCACGTCATCGCCGACTCCCAGCATCCCGTCGTCGTGAAGCCCCCGCAGGACCACGATGGTCGCCGGGAGATAGAGCCTCATGACCACCCACCCGGCTTGCGTGCACCCTTGCGTGGCCGGCCACGCGGCACCTTCGGTCTCGCGTCGCCCGACGTGTCGAGCAGCTCGTCGAGAGCGTCGTCGAGGCATGCCCCGAAGACATCGGCGTCCGGCACCAGGTCGCGGTCGGCGGTGACGCCGTAGTAGACCTGCCCGTCGTACGACGTGACGCCGATCGCGAGGGCGTGGCGGGGCAGGAGCGGCGGGACGGGATAGGTCTGCTCCATCCGCGCGCCCGCGCAGAAGAGCGGTGACTGCGGGCCGGGGACGTTGGTGACCGAGATCTGGAAGCCTCGGCGCAGCTCCTCGGCCGCGACCCGTGAACCGATCGCGTGGAAGGTGGACGGCGCGAAGCCCGCGATCCCGGCGATCCGGTTGGCCGCGACGGCGCGGCCCGTCTCCCTGTGGGCCTTGAAGGAGTAGGAGACCTGGTGCAGACGCACGACGGGGCTCGGCTCGCCCACCGGGAGATCGACGAAGTGCGCGGCGATCTGCGTGCCGAGCGAGGTGGCCTCGAGGTCATGGTCGTGGACCGACACGGGGACGACGGCCCGCACCTGGCGCAGCCCTCCGAGCGACTCCGCCCTGGTCATCAGCCAGCTGCGCAGGCCGCCGGCGACGGTGGCCAGGATGACGTCGTTGACGGTGCCACCGTGGGCGTCGCGGACGGCACGGTGGTCGGCGAGGGTACGTCGTACGGTCACGAAGCGACGCTGCTGCGAGAGCGTGCCGGCGATGGGCGTGTCCTGTTCCGACCGGCGGCCGGCGAGGGCGTTGACGACGTGCGACACCCGGCGCGACGCGGTCTCGGCCCCACGCAGCCACGACCCGGCCGTCCCGCGCACCGTGTCGAGCGTGGTGAGCGGCGTGACGACGGAGTCGCGTACGGCGTCCAGGACCAGGCTGCTCGACGAGACCGGCCGCTCGGGCCGCCACTCGTCCGACCCGAGCTCGCGACGCTCGGGGGTGCGGTCGAGCAGCACCTGCGCCAGGTCGACGATCTGGGCGCCGTCCACCAGCGACTGGTGCGCCTTGGACAGGACGGCGACCCGGCCGCCCTCGAGCCCCTCGACGAAGTAGACCTCCCAGAGCGGACGGTTGCGGTCGAGTGGCCGGGACACGATCCGCGCCACCAGCTCACGCAGCTGGTCGAGGGTGCCCGGGCGGGGCAGTGCGGATCGCCGGACGTGGTAGCCCAGGTCGAAGTGCGCGTCGTCGACCCAGACCGGGTTGGCCAGATGGCCGGGCACCCATCGGACGCGTTGCCGGTAGCGCGGTACGAACGCGATGCGGTCACCGATCAGCCGCACCAGTGTGTCATGGTCGAAGCCGGACGAGCCGGGGTCGAAGATCTCCACCGTCGCGTTGTGCATCGGCGTGGTCGGCGTCTCGGCCATCAGGAAGGCCACGTCGCGCGCTCGCAGTCGATCGCCCATCCGCCACCCCCCATGCCTCGACACTTGTCCCGCGTGGGAGTCTGACAGAAGCCCCGTGACGGGCTGATCCGGTCCGCCTGCGAGAAAGGCCACACCGTGCGCCGAATGGTCGCCGCCGTCGCCCTGCTGCTCCTCACCACCACGACGCTCGTCGCCTGCGGCAGCGGCAGCTCGTCGTCCCCGTCGGGCACGCTCGCGACCAAGGTCATCGATATCACGATCAACGGCAGCTCGATCAAGCCGAACGGCGACCGGATCCCGGTGTCCGTGGGCCAGCGCATCGAGTTCGACGTCACCGCGGACGCGCCCGGCGAGATCCACGTGCACTCCTCCCCGGAGCAGGAGTTCGAGTACGACAAGGGGTCCAGCACCCTCGAGGTCAAGCCGATCACGGCGCCCGGGATCATCACCGTCGAGTCGCACACGCTCAACAAGGTGATCCTCCAGCTCGAGGCCAAGTGACCCTCCTGCTGTTGCCGGCCCACGGGCTCGGCGGCGCCCAGGACCTGCCGATCTCGCGGACCGTCGCGATCCTCGGTGCCGCGGCGGCGGTCGCCGTCTCCTTCGTCGTCCTCGCGCTCGCCTGGCGCGAGCCCCGGTACGACGCAACGACCAGCGGCCGCCTCGCACCCGGGTGGCTCGCCCGCACCGTGGACTCCGCGGTGTTCCGTGGTCTCCTCCGGCTGGTCGGGCTGCTCGGCCTGCTCTACCTGATCCTGGTCGCGGTCCGCGGCAAGGACCTCCTGATCAACCCGATCTTCGGCATCTTCTACGTCTGGATCTGGGTCGGGATGGTCCCGGCCTCCCTGCTCTTCGGGCGGGTGTGGAGGGCGATCAGCCCCTTCCGGCTGATCAACACCGGCCTGGCCCGGATCGCCGGGGGCGACCCCGACGAGGGCGTCCTCACCTACCCCGAGCGCCTCGGCATGTGGCCGGCGGCCGCCGGCCTGTTCGCGTTCGTGTGGATGGAGCTGGTCTACCCCCACAACGTCGACCTCGCGCCGGTCCGGCTGTGGTGCGCGCTCTACCTCGCCGCGATGATCGTCGGCGGCGCCCTGTTCGGCAACACGTTCTACGCGCGCGCCGACCCGTTCGAGGTCTACTCGAGCCTGGTCGCGAAGATGTCGGTCTGGGGCCGCCGCGACGGCACGCTGGTGATCCGCAGCCCACTCGCCAACCTCGACACCACGGAGGCGACACCCGGCCTGATCGCCGTCGTCGCCGTCCTCTTCGGCAGTACTGCGTTCGACGCGTTCCGCGAGTCGACGCGCTGGCTGACGTTCATCCAGTCGACGGGTGCATCGACGTACCTCCAGAACAACCTCGGCCTGCTGGGCTTCTGCGTCGGGGTCGGCCTGGTCTTCTGGCTCGCCTGCATCGCCACCGGGGTCGGTCCCGAGCAGTCGCGCCGGCAGCTGCCGAACCGGCTCGCCGTCTCGGTCGTGCCGATCATCGTGGGCTACATCGTGGCCCACTACCTCAGCTACTTCGTCGAGATCGGCACCCAGACCCTGATCCAGGCCAGCGACCCGTTGAGCGACGGCAGCAACGTGTTCGGCACCGGGAACTGGTCGGTCCCCTACTGGCTGTCGTACCACCCGACGTTCCTCGCCGACTCCAAGGTCGTCGCGGTCGTGCTCGGCCATGTCGTGGGCGTCGTCGTGGCCCACGAGCGGGCGATCAAGCTGCTGCCGAAGAAGCACCAGCTCACCGGCCAGCTGCCCCTGCTGGGTGCGATGATCGCGTTCACCGTCGGCGGGCTCTACCTGCTGTTCTCGTCCTGACCGGGCGGGCTCAGGCCCGGAGCCGGCCGAGGCGCCGCCGATCGCGGTGAGGCGGCGCGGTGGAGGGTGCGAGCGCGTCGGCCACGGCCCCGAGCGCCCGGGCCAGTTCGGTGTCGGGGTCGTCCACGACGCTCGTGCCGGTGACCAGGGCGCGGTCGGCAGCCGGCCGGTCGTCGGGCACGAAGTGGATGCCGGCCAGGCGGGTGAAGCCCTCGACCATGCCGGCGATGTCGCGCTCGGACCAGCCGAGGCTCGACCGCATCCGGTTGACCACCACGCGCACGGGGGCACCCGCCCGCCGTTCGCGCAGCTCGACC
>JBAUWD010000064.1:0-1649 GCA_049583575.1 Nocardioides sp. | reverse complement strand
CCTTGACACGCTCGCGCATCGCCTCGGCCGCCCGGCCCCGCCACGGGATCGCCTCGCTCCGCGCCACGAGCTGGTCGGCGGCGGCGCGAATCTCGGCGCTCTGCTCGCGCAGCTGGCCGGCCCGCTTGCGCATGACCAAGGTGTCGCCGTACATGCGTGCTCCTTCGGGGGGTCGCGGGGCACCTACCCGTGGCGGCAGTGTCCCAAACTCTCAGCGGGTGATCTGGTACACCCTGCTGGTGGCGGTGCCGCGGCCCCCGAGGAACCCGTGCTCGTGCAGGCTGCGCACCTGCTCGCGGATCGAGGGGTCCGTCGAGGCGTCGGTCGCGGCGGCGCCGTGGACGTAGTGGTGGAGTGAGTGGTTGCCCGCGATCGAGGTCTGGTGGTCGTCGACCTGCACGGTGACCTGCTGCCGCGAGTCGGGGTTCTCCTGGCCGTCGAGCAGGGGGACGACGTCGCCGCGGTTCTCGAGGGAGAGGACGTGGCTGCCCGGCGGGTAGCCGTGGACCTGCGCGATCGGCGCGCCGGCGGTCACCACGTGGGTGATGTGGAAGCGCGTGCCGTGGCTCAGCATCGCCGCGGCCTCCATCCCACCCTGGCTGTGCCCGGCCAGCAGCACCGGGTCGTGCGGCCCGATCCCGGCCTTCGTCATGGCCTGTTGGATCCCTTCGGCGTACGTCGTGTCGTGGCCGGCCATCAGGTGCAGGTCCGTGGGCAGGTCGCGGACGTCGGCGTCCTGGCTCAGCGGCGTCGTCGTCATGTCGTCGGTGCCCCGGAGGTAGACGACGTAGCGGACCGAGCCGTCCCGGGCGTGCAGCGTCTGGACCTCGATCGTGCCCCGGTCGTCCGGCCGGTCGCCGTTCGAGAGGTGGTCGGTCTCGGCCAGGTGGTGCATGAGGCCCGCCAGGTCACGCGGCGGTGTGCGGCCGAGCCGCACCTTCAGGTCGCGGCGCCTGCGCACGTGGGGCGGACCCTCGGAGGTGTAGAGGCCGGCCAGGTCGGCCGCCGCGGCGCCGGTGGTGGGATGGAACAGCGACAGGCCGAGGGCGGCTGCCGGCAGGAGGGTCGCCGTGCCGGCGAGCAGCCCGTCGAGCAGCCCGCCGCTGCCGTCGAAGAGGTGCTGCTCCATGTCGGGGTGCTCGTCCAGCCACTCCTCGGTCTGCTCCGACGCGACCCGTCCCTCATGGCGCAGGTCGTCGCGCGCCCACCCCGGGAGCCGGCCCCAGGCCGTGTGCAGTGGGGGCGCGGCCACGACGCCGAGGGCGAGCGCGTACGGCGCGGCGGTCGCCAGCTCGTACCCGATGGCGCGGCCGACGAGGTAGTCGAGGGTCTGGAACGCAGCGCGCACCATGCGGTCGCACTCCACGAACGCGTCCACCGTGGCGCGCATCAGCAGGGCGTCCGTCTCGTAGACCACGGACTCGACGAGGATGCCGTGCCAGCCGGTGGTGGCCGCCACGACCCTCTCCTCGGCCTCGGCGAAGGTCACCGGCGACAGGGGCGCGGACTCGACCAGGTCGGGATCGGCGAGGGTCCGTCCACCGGTCGCCGCCCAGTCGCGCATCCGGTCACCGGCGGCGTCGTAGCGGTCGGCCAGCGCGCGCACGGCGGCGTAGGTGGCGGCCATCCCGGCGACCCCGCCGATGACC
>JBAUWD010000063.1:0-13004 GCA_049583575.1 Nocardioides sp. | reverse complement strand
GCGTCGAGGTCGGCGGCCAGGGCAGCCAGCACGGCCTCGACGACGGGCGCCGCGGGAGCGCCCGCACCGAGCGCCACGGCGCGACGCCAACGGTCGAGCACGTCGACCGACTCCCAGAGCTCGGCGTCGGTCCACTCCCAGTCGCTGCGGTAGTGGTGGCGCAGCAGGGTCAGCCGGATCGCCATCGGGTCCACGTCGCTGCGCCGGAGGTCCGAGACGAAGACGAGGTTTCCACGCGACTTCGACATCTTCGCACCGCTGTACCCGACCATGCCGGCGTGCACGTAGGCCTGCGCGTACGGCGCGCCGGTGAGCACCTGGGCCTCGGAGGCGCACATCTCGTGGTGGGGGAAGACCAGGTCCGAGCCCCCGCCCTGCACGTCGAAGGTCTCGCCGAGGAGCTCCAGCGACATCGCGGTGCACTCGACGTGCCAGCCGGGACGCCCCGGGCCGAAGGCGCTGTCCCAGGTCGGCTCACCGGGGCGCTCGGCGCGCCACACGAGACAGTCCAGCGGGTTCTTCTTGCCGGACCGGTCGGGGTCGCCGCCACGCTCGGCGTACACGGCGAGCATCTGGTCCCGGTCCCACCGGGACTCCTCACCGAACGCCGGGTCGGCCGCGACCGAGAAGTAGAGGTCGTCGTCGACGGCGTAGAGCGAGCCGGCGTCGTCCAGCCGACCGATCAGCTCGAGGATCGCCGGGATGGACTCCACCGCGCCCGGGAACGCCTCCGGGGCGAGCACGCGCAGAGCCGTCATGTCCTGCCGGAAGAGCTCGATCTCACGCTCGGCCAGGTCGCGCCACCCGACCCCGACCTGCGCCGCGCGCTCGAGGAGCGGGTCGTCGACGTCGGTCACGTTGAGGACGTAGCTCACGTCGTGGCCGGCGCTGCGCCAGGCCCGGTTCAGCAGGTCGAAGGCGACATACGTGGCGGCATGGCCCATGTGGGTGGCGTCGTACGGCGTGATCCCGCAGACGTACAGGCGCGCCCGGCCCTTCGGCCGGGTCTCGACGAGCCCGCCCGAAGGGGTGTCGTACACACTGACCTCCGGGCCCGTCGCGGGCAGGGCAGGCAGGTCCGGCGAAGGCCACGCACGCATGGCCGCAGACTACGACAGCCCCGAGCGGCTCCCGGCCTCGTGTCAGAACGGCGGCCACGGGATCGCACGCCAGCCCTGGCCGGGCTCGGGGAGGGTGCCGACACGGAGCAGCCTCTTGACCCGACGCCGGGTCGCCTCGACCTCGGCGGGCGTCAGCAGGCCGACGAGGCGCTCCCCCAGCTCGTCGTCCAGCTGGTCGGCGAGCCGCTCGAGGCAGACCCGGTCGTCCTCACCGAGCAGCTCGCCGGCCCAGCCCCACAGCACCGTGCGCAGCTTGTGCTCGACGTGGAAGGTCAGCCCGTGGTCGACGCCGTACCGGTGGCCGCCGGGCATCGCCAGGACGTGGCCGCCCTTGCGGTCGGCGTTGTTGACCACGGCGTCGAACACCGCCATCCGGCGCAGCTCGGGGGTGTCCTCGTGCACCAGCGAGACGACGTGGTCGCGGTCGTCGAGTCCGTCGAAGACGTGCAGGAACCCATCGGGCACGACGTCCTCCGCGACCAGCGTCACGGCCTCCTGAACGGGATCAGGCTCCTGCCACAGCTGCACCATGCCCGGCCCGTAGGGCCCGTCGCGGCGGAACGTGAGCGGCACGAGGTCCCAGCCGAGCGCCTCGGAGACGAGGTACGCCGCCTCCTCGCGCTCCGCGAGGGTGCCGTCGGGGAAGTCCCACAGCGGACGCTCACCGGCCACCGGCTTGTACACCACGCGACGAGCTGCGATCTCTCCGACGAAGGTGGCGTTGGACGCCGGCATCACCCGGCCGTGCAGGGTCAGCTCACCGGTGAGGAGGACCGCTTCCATCAGCACGATCAGGACTGAGGGCGACGGCGGAACCCGTTCGCCCGGACGCAGAGGTGGCCCTCGGGGTCGATCGGGTTGCCGCAGAACGGGCAGTCCGGCCGGCCGGCCTCGATCACCAGGCCGGCGCGTTGGACGAACGCCCGGGCCGGGCCGGCCTCGAGCCGGACCAGGAAGACCTCTTCGGGCTCGGCCTCCTCGTCGTCGTCCTCCGCGGAGTCGACGAGGGGGAACACCTCGATCACGACACGCGAGACGCCGGGGTCCCAGGAGAGCGTCATGGTGCCGGCACGGAACTGCTCGTCGATCGGCTGCTCCAGGGGCGCGGAGTCCTCGAGCCCCACCGGGGCCACGGCCGGGATCAGGACGTCGTTCCCCGGGGTCGCCATCACCTCGTCGAGCAGCTCGTCGACGCGCTCGGCGAGCACCGCCACCTGCTGCTTCTCCAGGGCGACGCTGACCAGCTTCGCCCCCGATCGCGCCTGGAGGAAGAACGTGCGCGCCCCAGGCTCACCGACCGTGCCCGCGACGAAGCGCTCAGGCGGGTCGAACTCGTGGATGACGGGCATGACACCACCTTATGCAGCGAGTGAGCGCCGGCCGAGGCGACCTCGTCGTCGTGGCCGGCGCGCAGCGAGCCGGGTAGGGCGCTCGCGCAGGCGCGGGACCATCACGCGCTCGGCCCGGCTCCGCCGCCCACCTCGGCCCCGCGGCTCGTCGTACGTCGTGAGCCCTTGCCGCCGGGCTTCGGTGCGAGCCACGAGAGGTCGCCCTCGTGGGAGTTGGACGCGAGGACGTAGGGACGCGCCTCGGTGTAGCGGATCACCGAGACCGAGGCCGGGTCGACCTGGATGCGCTGGAACAGGTCGAGGTGCATCCCGAGCGCGTCGGCGAGCACCGACTTGATGACGTCTCCGTGGCTCACCGCCACCCAGACGGCGCCGGCGCCGTGTGCGGCCGTGACCGCAGCGTCGCGCCGGCGTACGGCGTCGACCGCCCGCGACTGCATCTGTGGCAGCGACTCCCCCCCGGGGAAGGTGGCCGCCGACGGGTTGGACTGCACGACCTTCCAGAGCGCGAGCCGGGCCAGCTCGCGGAGGGGCCGGCCCTGCCACTCGCCGTAGTCGCACTCGGTCAGGGCCCGGTCGCTGCGGATGCGCGGACGACCGCTCTGGCGCTTCGACACGGCCTGCGCCGTCTCGCGGCACCGCTCGAGCGGGCTGCTGACGAGCTCTGCCAGGGGGACGGCGGCCAGTCGCTCCGCCGCGCGCTCGGCCTGGGTCCGCCCGAGGTCGTCGAGGTGGACGCCGGGGGTCCGGCCGGCGAGGGTGCCGGACGCGTTCGCGGAGGTGCGCCCGTGCCGGAGCAGGATCACCGTGGCCATGCCCCCGAGCCTAGGGTGTGAGTGCGTCGGGCCACCCTGCGCGGCACCCCGCCAGGGGTCCGCCGAAGGGCTAGCGTGGGCGGCGTGATCGTGGACAGCGCCGTCTACCGCAGGGGGCAGCGGATCGTCGACGACCTCCCCCCCAGCGAGCTCGGGCGCGTCCGCAAGCTCGCCTGCGAGCCCGGCGACTTCGTGTGGGTGGGGCTGCACGACCCCACCGAGGACGAGCTCGCCACGGTCGAGGAGGAGTTCGGCCTGCACCCCCTCGCCGTCGAGGACGCGTTCAACGCCCACCAGCGGCCGAAGCTCGAGCGGTACGGCGACACGCTCTTCCTCACCCTCAAGTCGCTCTGGTACGTCGACTCGGCCGACGCGGTCGAGACGGGTGAGATCAACATGTTCGTCGGCGTCGACTTCATCATCACCGTGCGGCACGGCTCGGGCTCCGAGCTCCACAGTGCCCGGCGTGACCTCGAGGCCCGGGCCACGGTGCTCACCCACGGCCCGTCCGCCGTCGTCTACGCCGTGTGCGACCGGGTCGTCGACGGCTACCTGTCGGTGATGAGCAGCCTCGAGGAGGACGTCGACGAGGTCGAGACGTCCGTGTTCTCGCCGCAGCGCACCAGCGACTCGGCCCGCATCTACACCCTCAAGCGCGAGATCGCCGAGGCACGCCGCGCCGTACTCCCGCTCCGGGAGCCGATGCGCCGCTTCGCGACCGGCGCCGTACCGGGGATCGACGAGGAGGCGGCGCCGTTCTTCCGCGACGTCCTCGACCACCTCACCCAGGTCTGCGAGACCGTCGACGGCCTCGACCAGCTGCTGTCCACCGCGTTCGACGCCCACCTGGCCCAGATCTCGGTGCTGCAGAACGAGGACATGCGCAAGATCTCCGCCGGAGTGGCCCTGGTCGCGGCACCCACCCTGATCGCCGGGGTCTACGGCATGAACTTCGTGCACATGCCCGAGCTGAACTGGCTGCTCGGCTACCCCTTCGCGCTGGCCCTGATGTTCCTCAGCTCCGGCGCCCTGTGGGTGTGGTTCAAGCGCTCCGGCTGGCTCTGACCTCGTCGCCTTGCCGGTCCACCTGATGCTCGGGGTGAGGGGCGTCACCCCCACCGTTTGGTCCCAAACCGCATGTTCGAAGGCCGAAATGTCGCCGATTGGTCCCAAACCGCAGATCGACGACGCCCCAGCGGGTCAGGTGGCGGACATGACGTTGCCGGCCAGGAGGGCGACGAGGACGACGCCGAGGGCGACGCGGTAGGGGACGAACCAGGTGATGGCGTGGTGCGCGACGAAGCGCAGCAGCCAGGCCACGGTGCCGTAGGCGACGACGAAGGCGACGACGGTGCCGACGACGGTCTCGCCGACGCTGATCGAGCCGCCCAGGGCGTCCTTGAGCTCGAACAGACCGGCGGCGAGCAGGGCGGGGATGGACAGGAAGAAGCTGAGCCGGGTGGCGGTGACCCGGTCCAGGCCCCGGAACAGGCCGGCCGAGATAGTGGCGCCCGAGCGCGAGACGCCGGGCACGAGCGCGACGCACTGGACGACACCGACGACGATGGCGTCGGTGAGGTTGAGCTGGCGCTCACGTCGGTCCTGACGGGCCGACCGCTCCGCGGCGTACATGACCGCGCTCCACACGATCAGACCGGCCGCGACCACCCAGAGACTCCGGAGGTCGTTCTTGATGACGTCCTTGAAGGCCAGTCCGACGATCCCGACCGGGATCGTGCCGAGGATGACGTACCAGCCCATCCGGAAGTCGAGGTGACCGCGCCATTCCGGCTTGACGAGGCCGAGGCACCAGGCCTTGACGATCCTGCCGATGTCGCGGAGGAAGAACAGGACGACGGCGGCGATGGCGCCCATCTGGATCACGGCGGTGAAGCCGGTCACGGCCGGGTCGTCGACCTGGAGACCGAGGATCTTCTCGACGATCGTGAGGTGTCCCGTGCTCGAGACGGGCAGGAACTCGGTGAGCCCCTCCACGATGCCGAGGATGACGGCGTCCAGGTAGTTCATGGTTGCCTTCCGGCTCGGGTCTGCGGGACGGACCCAGGCTAGGGCCCGGAGCGATCTGGCAGCCGAAGGCTCCCCGGTGGCCGGGGACCGGTTACCTTTGTGCGCATGCAACTGCGGGCGGTCGGTGCCACGGGCCTCACGGTCTCGCGGCTCGGCCTGGGGACCATGACGTGGGGTCGGGACACCGACGAGCACGAGGCCCGCGACCAGCTGATCTCGTTCGCCGAGGCCGGCGGCACGCTGGTCGACACCGCAGCGGGGTACGGCGACGGCGCGGCCGAGGAGCTGGTCGGCTCGCTGATCGGTGACGTGGTCGCCCGCGACGAGATCGTGCTCGCCACCAAGGGCGGCATCTCCCGCCGCACCGGACAGCGCGAGACCTACGCGTCACGCGGCCGGCTGCTCGGCGACCTCGACGGGTCCCTACGCCGGCTCGGCGTCGACCACGTCGACCTCTGGCAGGTCCACACCTGGGTGGACGGCGTGCCGCTCGAGGAGACCCTGTCCGCGCTCGACCACGCCGTCTCGTCCGGGCGCGCGTCGTACGTCGGCATCTCCAACTACACCGGCTGGCAGACCGCCCAGGCAGCCACCTGGCAGCGCGCCGTGCCCGGCCGGACGCCGCTCGCGTCGACCCAGGTGGAGTACTCCCTGCTCAACCGACGCATCGAGGAGGACGTCGTGCCTGCGGCCGCGGCCCTCGGCCTCGGCATCCTCCCCTGGTCGCCGCTCGGTCGCGGCGTGCTGACCGGCAAGTACCGCAGCGGCGTCCCGTCCGACTCCCGCGGCGCCTCGCCGACGCACTCCGGGTTCATCGAGCGCCACCTCGACGAGCGCGGCCAGTCGATCGTCGAGGGCGTTGCGAAGGCCGCCGAGGGGCTGGGCTGGTCGATGGCCGAGGTCGCGCTCGCGTGGGTGCGCGACCGGCCGGGGGTCACCGCACCCATCGTCGGTGCGCGCACGGCCAAGCAGCTCCTGGGGGCACTGGGCGTGGAGGAGCTGACTCTGCCACCGGAGATCGTCGCCGCGCTGGACGACGTCTCGGAGGACTGACCGTTGCCCGCCGCCCTCCGCCCAGCGCCCGCTCGAGGGGTGGAGTGGGAGTTCGAGAAGCTCACCATCGCCCGCGACTTCTCCCGCCACGTCGTCGCCAAGATGCTGGTCGAGCGTGCCGAGCACGGCGGCTGGGAGCTCGACCGCGTGCGCGTCTCCCCCGACGGCACCCGTCGGGTGGTCCTCCGGCGGAGGATCATCCGGATGCGGCCGACGCTCCCCTGAGCGGACGTCGCCACGCCGGGCGCTCGTCCACCGCTCAGACCTGCTCGAGGAACCGGTCGAGGACCCGCGCGCCGAACTCCAGCGCGTCGACCGGCACCCGCTCGTCGACACCGTGGAACAGCGCCGTGAAGTCGAGCTCCTGCGGCAGCCGCAGCGGCGTGAAGCCGTAGCTGCGCAGACCGAGCGTGTTGAAGTGCTTGGCGTCGGTACCGCCGCTCATCAGGTACGGCGCGACCCGCGCGTCGGGGTCCTCGGCCAGCAGGCACCGGGTCATCGCGTCGACGAGGTCTCCGTCGTACGGCGTCTCCCACGGCTGCTGGTGCGACACGAACGACCGCTCGACGCCCTCCCCGCACAGCTCGGCGATCGTCTGGAAGAACTCGTCCTCGTACCCGGGGAGAAACCGGCCGTCGACGTGCGCCGTGGCCTCGGTCGGGATGACGTTCACCTTGTAGCCCGCGCCGAGCATCGTCGGGTTGGCGGTGTTCCGGATCACCGCACCCATCATCCGTGCGGCCGGGCCGAACTCCTCGATCAGCGCCTCGACGTTGTCCGGCGTCGCCTCGGTGCCGGCGATCTCGGCGACGGTGGCGAGGAGCGTCTTCATCGTCGCAGTCAGGCGTACCGGCCACTCGTGGCCGCCGATCCGCGCGACCGCCGCGGCCAGCCGGCTCACGGCGTTGTCGTCGTTGATCATCGAGCCGTGCCCGGCGCGACCGCGGGTGGTCAGCCTCATCCAGGCCATGCCCTTCTCGGCGGCCTCGATCAGGTACAGCCGCTGACCCCGGACCGTCGTGGTGAAGCCGCCGACCTCGCCGACCGCCTCGGTGCAGTGGGCCAGACGATCGCGGTGCTCCTCGACGAGCACCTGGGCGCCGAGGTGGCCACCGGCCTCCTCGTCGGCGGTGAAGCAGAGCACGATCGGGCGGCCGGGCACCGCGCCCGCCCGCGCGCGGGCGCGGACGACGGACAGCAGCATCGCGTCGAAGTCCTTCATGTCGACCGCGCCGCGACCCCACAGGCAGCCGTCACGGATCTCGGCGGAGAACGGATCGACCCGCCAGTCCTCCGCAGCCGCGGGTACGACGTCGAGGTGACCGTGCAGCAGCAGCGCGTTCTCGCCGCCGGGCCGACCACCCCACTGCGCCACCAGAGAGGTCCGACCGCTCTCGCGCTCGAACAGCTCGCTCTCGATCCCGACCTCGTCGAGCAGCATCGCGACGTGCTCGGCGGCCTTGCGCTCCCCCGGCCCCGACGCGTCACCGTAGTTCGCGGTGTCGATCCGGATCAGGTCGCGGCACAGGTCGACGACCTCCCCGGACGGGTCGTAGGAAGGGTCGTACGACGGGCGCTCGGTGTCGCTGGACATGCCCCCATCCTGGCACCTGTCAGGCGCGCTCCCGATGTGAGGAATGAGCACGCCGGTTGCTAGAGTTCCCCCCGCACTCGTCCGGGTGGCGGAATTGGCAGACGCGCTAGCTTGAGGTGCTAGTGCCCGTATTAGGGCGTGGGGGTTCAAGTCCCCCCTCGGACACTCTCTCCCGGGCCACCATCTCGCACGCGAGGTCCCAGCCGCGCCCCGCCGGCCCACACCTTCGACCGAGACGCGGGCGGCGCAGTCGTGCCACAGTGTTCGCCACAGTGGCGGCTCGCCGCGAGCCGCTTCGGGGACCGAGGAACGCCGAGTACGACGATGGCCACCGTCTGCAGCACGTGCGGGGAGCAGAACGCGCCGGATGCGCAGTTCTGCGTCTCCTGCCGCTCCTACCTGGGCTGGCAGGACCCGGTGCCGCTCGCCCAGCGGGCCGACGACGACAAGACCGTCATCGCCGACCCGCCGTCCGCCGGGAGGGACACCGACGAGACGGCGCCGCTGCCGCCCAGCACCCCCCGTGAGCGAGACCCCTTCGAGGTGGGCATCGAGGTCGCCGACGCCGCCGTCACGGTCGACGGCGCACCGACGACGGTCACCATCGACGTCGCCAACACGTCCCCCCTGGTCGACAGCTACCTGGTCGTCGCCGTCGACGCGCCGTCGTGGCTGGAGGTCACGCCGGGCCGGGCCGAGCTCCTGCCGGCGACCTCAGGCACCGTGACGGCGGAGCTGCGCATCGTCTCGCGCAACCTGGTGCCGGCACAGCATCTCCCCCTCGTGCTGCGGGTCAGCAACACGACCGGCCGGTCGACGTACCGCGACGTGCCGGTCGACCTCACGGTGCCCGTCGTCACTGCCCCGATCGCGCTGAGAGCCGAGCCCCGGCTGTTGCGCGCGCACGACGCCTCCCCGGGCGTGTGCAAGGTGGTCGTCAGCAACGCCGGCAGCAACCGCTGGGCGCAGGTACGCCTGTCCACCACCGACCCGGAGCAGGTCGTCCGGGCCACCTGGACCTCGCCGCAGCTGCAGGTGCCGCCGGGAGGCGAGGAGTCGACCGAGGTGCGGTTCGAAGCGCCGCTCCCAGAGCCCGGCGGCGAGGTGAGCCGGACCATCACGATCGTCGCCCGTGAGGGCCACCGCACTGCGGAGACGACCGTGACGTTCACCCAGTCGGCCTCCCACGCCGCCATCGACATGCTGGCGCTGCGACTCGACCCCAGCGTGCTGCGGCTGGGTGGTCGTCGTCGTGGTCGCCTGACGGCCGTCGTCGACAACCGCAGGGGTACGGCGCCGGCGGCCGTTGCCCTGAGCGGAGCCGACCCCGAGAAGAGTCTGCGCTTCGAGTTCTCACCCGGGTCGCTCCAGGTGGACCCCGGGCAGGAGGCGCGGGTGTCGGTCACGGTGTCGGCTCCGCGGACGCAGCCGGGCCAGGAGATGACCCGCCCGTTCACGGTCGCGGCGTCCGACGGTCGCGCGGACACCCGCGCCGAGGGCAGCCTGATCCAGCTCGCCTCACCCAGGCGCGGCCTCGCGCGCGTCGTGCTCACGGTGCTGGGCGGCCTGCTGCTGCTCCTCGGCGCGGCCAACACCCTCGTCAGGGACACCGACAGGTCGGGCTTCGGCATGACCGCAGAGCACCTCAACGGCGATCTCGGCACGAGGAACCCGAACTGGGGCCTCCCGGATCATCTCGCGGGCGGAGGCACGGAGAACGTCGTCTCCATCGGGCTGGTCCTGCTCGTCCTCGCGGCACTCATGGTCTTCGGGCTGACGGGAACCTCGGGGAAGCTGACCCGGGTCTCGGCGCTCTTCGGGCTGGCCGTCGTCGTGGGCAGCGTCGCGGCGCTGTCCTACTCCCGCGTGGACTACGGCCACGGACCCGCTGCGGGTGCCTTCGTGGCCGGCCTCGGCTGCGTCGTGGCGTACGCCGGGGGCATGCTCGCCAGGCGCTGACGAAACCTCCTTGCGATGAGGCGGCGTGGAGCGGGCGTTGAGCCCCGGTCGCCAAGGTGGGTCTCACGCTTCCCCGAGGAGGACCCATGTCAGCCGCCATCTCGACCTACGTCCACTGCACCGACCCGATCTCGCTGGCCGGGGTCATCGCCCAGCTCCGGATGAGACCGGAGGTCCGGGTCGTGGAGGAGCTGGACGTCGACCGGGCCGCGGTGGCGGTCGTCGTCGCCGACCAGCTCGACGACGACACGGCCCGCGTGATCAGGGCGCTCTGCCGCGGTGACCAGCCACGCATCGTGCTGGTCGCGTCGAACATCGACGAGTCGACGTTGGTGGCGGCGGCCGAGGTCGGGGTCGGCGGCCTGCTGCGCCGTACCGACGCGACGGCCGACGCGCTGGTCCGCGCGATCACCCGCGTGGCGGTGGGAGAGGGTGAGGTGCCACCCGACCTCCTCGGACGGCTGCTCGAGCAGGTGGGGCGCCTGCAGCGGCAGGTGCTGGCACCGCGCGGACTCGCCTTCAGCGGCCTCAGCCCCCGTGAGACGGAGGTGCTCCGGCTGGTCGCCGAGGGCCACGACACCTCCGAGATCGCCTCGCAGATGTGCTACAGCGAGCGCACCGTGAAGAACGTCCTGCACGACCTCACGACCCGCCTCCAGCTGAAGAACCGGACCCATGCCGTCGCCTACGCGATGCGCGAGGGACTCATCTGACTCACCCGACCAGCAGGCCCTCGAGGGTGCGGGTCGCGGCACGGGCGGCGATCTGGGTCGAACGGCTCGACAGCGGGTGCCGTTCGACGCCCTGCCAGACGGCGAGCGCCGTCAGGGCGGCCGCGCGGACCTCCTCGGCAGCCGCGTCGGCCGGCAGACCCAGCCGCGAGGCGGGCGCGTGCCCCGACCCGCCCATCAGCAGGTCGAGCTCGGACTCTCGCTCGGGAGTGAGCGTCAGCTCGCCGCCGCGCAGCTCGAGCAGCACCCGCACCTCCTCGAACTCGTGAGCACCCGCCGTGATCTGCTCCAGGCGGTGGAGCAGCGCCGGGCCGTCGGTGCACGCGCCCTTCTCGAAGAGCTCGCGCAGGGCTGCCACCGCGGACCTGGCCTTGAGCACCCGGGCCCGCGCGTCGAACTGTCGCTCGACCACCGTGCGCAGCCGCTCGAGCCCACTGAGGTCGGCGAGCCGGGCGCACAGCTCGCTCGAGGTGGTGACGGTGCCGGCCCGGATCAGCTCGACGCAGAGCCGTACGCCGAAGAGCCCGAGCCGGTCCAGCAGCGGCGCCCGGCGATCGACCGGCACGACGTCGCTGTCACGGGATGCGAACCGGTCTGCGGTCAGCAGCAGCTCCGCGATCGTCGACGATGGTGCACCTGCCACCGCCACCAGCGCGGCGTACTCGTCCTCGCGGAGGGTGGCGGCGGCATGCCCCAGGAGCCCGTCGACCGGCACCACGATCGGGCACAGCCGGTGCAGTCGCGCATCGCCCTGGTACCGCTGCGCGACCCGCGCGGCCACCTCCATGGCGTCGAGCCGGGCCGACCCGATCTCGTCGGCACGCGAGAGCACCCCGACGGTGTTGACCGGGGTGCCCTCGGCCACCTCGTCGTCGTGGAACGACTCGAGGAACCGGAGGTCGGAGCTGTGCGTGTGCCGGAGCAGGTACAGGACCGCGTCGGCGACCGGCACCTGACCCTGCTCCGCCGACAGCGCCCGGTGGGTCCGGGCGGACACGTCGGTCGAGATCGAGGCGATGCCCGGGGTGTCGATGAGGATCACGTGGTGCAGCCTGCTGGTCGGCCAGCCGATCTCGAGGTGGTCGATCTCCTCGGCGTCGCGTCCGTCCAGGTCGACCTGGAAAGCAGTCTCGGAGCGCAGGTACGTCGTCTCGACCGGGTCGCCCTCGACCGGGAAGACCAGGGCGTAGGGACGGTCCGAGTAGCGGTACCAGGTGACGATCCGGGTGCACTCGCCCGCATCGGTCGGGGCCAGGCTCTCGCCGATGAGCGCGTTGAGCAGTGTCGACTTCCCGGCCTTGACCTTGCCGGAGATGGCGAGCCGGATCGGACCCTCCAGGCGGTCGACGACATCCGTGACGGCGCCCCTGGCCTCCTCGCCGGTCGCCGAGGCGCGGGCGTCCTCGGCCAGGGCCCTGATGCGGAGCGTGAGGTCGTCGGGCATCACGCCGCCCCCGAGGTCGCGAGGGAGCGCATGCGGTCACGGATCTGTCCGAGCTGCCTGGTCTCCTGGTCGAGCTCGGCAGCGCGCGTCGCCTGGGCGGCCGGAGTGAGCTCGGAAGCGCGACGCGCGGCCTCCAGCGCCGCGCCCGTCGACGCCTGGATGCTGCCCGCCCGAGCGTGGAACTCGTCGCGCAGCCGGCGCTGGGTCCTGCGCAGCCCGTCTCGCGTGTCCTTGTTCATCTCGAAGGCGACCTCGTCGACGAACTTGCTCGCCGCCGCCTTGGCCTGCCCCTGCCGGTAGGCGCGCTGCCGCTTGCCCTCCATCTGGAACAGCTTGCGGGCCACGAAGGCACCCGCGAGCGCCGCGGGCGGCATGATCAGGAGCGTCGTGTGGAGGGCCACGCTCAGCGCCATCAACGGGACGTACGCCGCGAGCCGGCCGCTGGACAGGACGGAGCCGAGGCGGCCGCCGGGCATCGAGAACGTCGACGCCGAGGGCAGCTCGAGCGCGGCCAGGGCGCGGGTCACGGAGTCGAGCTCGAGATCCACACCGGCACCGGACTCCAGGTTGAACCGCTCGGCGACCGCGTCGCTGAGCTCGACGGCACGTCGTACGAGGAGATCGCTGTTGCTCACCCCGGCCTCGGCGACCTGACGGCGCAGCCATGACTGCGTGTCGACCCAGGTCTCCTTCGGATCGGACTCGTCGATGATGTCGCGGACGTCACGCAGGACGGTGCGCAGCCGACCGGCGAGGTCGTGCTCGACATCGGCGACGAGGTCCTGGATGCCGTCGGCGAGGACCTGCTGCCAGGCCGCCGACGGGGCCGTCAGCGAGCGAGCCCGCTCGTGCGCCTGGCCGAGGCGCCCGACGACCTCGGCGCGCTCCTCTGGCCGGGCCAGCACCACGC
>JBAUWD010000062.1:0-9655 GCA_049583575.1 Nocardioides sp. | reverse complement strand
GTCGACGGGAGACCCGCTGGCGGCGGCCGCGCGGGCAGGGGCGGCTCCGGCCCAGGCGAAGACCAGGGCGTCCTCGCCCTTCAGGAAGCGGTGGCACCGGACGCCGCCGGTGGCCCGGCCCTTGCCGGGATAGTCGAGGAAGGGCGTGACCTTGACCGCGCCCGGCTCGGTGCCCGGCAGTGCGGTCGACGAGCCGCTGGCGGTGACGACGACCGCGGACGCCGGGTCGAGTGCGCCGAACCAGACGACCGACTGGCCGGCGCCGAGCTTGATCCCCGCCATGCCGCCGCCGCTGCGTCCCTGCGGGCGCACGCCGGCGGCACCGAAGTGGAGCAGCTGGGCGTCGGTGCTGATGAAGCAGAGCTCCTCGTCGCCGGTGCGCAGCTCGACCGCGCCGACGACCTCGTCGCCGTCCTTGAGCCCGATCACCTCCCACTCGTCCTTCGCGAGGACCTCGGGGTTGACCCTCTTCACCACACCCTGCCGTGTGCCGAGCGCGAGCCCGGGACCGTCGGCTCGCAGCGCGCAGAGCGCCAGCACCCGTTCGCCGTCCGCCAGCGACCGCACCAGGTCGAACGGCAGCCCGCCCTGGAGGTGAGGATGGTTGGCGGACGCCGGCAGCGCCGGGAGGTCGAGCACGCTGAGACGTACGACGCGCCCGTGGGAGGTGAGGGCGCCGATCTCGCCGCGCGCCGTCGTCCGGACCGCCGAGACGATCACGTCGTGGTTGCCGCGCCCCCCCTCGGCCGTGGGCGGCTCGTCGGTCGACGAGCGGGCCAGGAGCCCGGACGACGACAGGTAGGCGAAGCAGGGGTCGTCGGCGACCTCCAGCGAGGTGGCCGCGGCCACCGCGGCGACGCCGGCGGACTCGAGCAGCACGGTGCGGCGCGGCGTCCCGAACGTCTTGGCCACCTCGGCCAGCTCCTCGGAGACCACCTTCCGCAGCAGGTGGTCGTCGTCGAGGATGGCGTCGAGCGCCTCGATCGTGCGCTCGAGCTCTGCCTTCTCCCGGTCGAGCTCCAGCTTGGAGAACCTGGTGAGCCGGCGCAGCGGCATGTCGAGGATGTAGTCGGCCTGCGCGTCGGAGAGGTCGAAGACGCGGATCAGCCGCTCCTTGGCCTCGGCGGTGTTCTCCGACGAGCGGATCAGCTGGATCACCTCGTCGATGTCGAGGATCGCGACGAGCAGACCCTCGACCAGGTGCAGCCGGTCGGCGGCCTTCTGCCGCCGATGGGCGGAGCGGCGCCGGACGACCTGGAAGCGGTGGTCGAGGAAGACCTGGAGCAGCTCCTTCAGTCCGAGGGTGCGCGGCTGCCCGTCGACCAGGGCGACGTTGTTGACGCCGAAGGAGTCCTCCATGGGGGTGAGCCGGTAGAGCTGCTCGAGCAGGGCCTCGGGCACGAAGCCGTTCTTGACCTCGATCACGAGGCGCAGCCCGTGCTGCCGGTCGGTGAGGTCCTTGATGTCGGCGATGCCCTGGAGCTTCCTGGCCTGCACCAGCGACTTGATCCGCTCGGAGACCTTCTCCGTGCCGACGCCGTACGGCAGCTCGGTGACCACGATGCCCTTGCGCCGGCCGACCGACTCGATGCGCGCCGTGGCCCGCATCCGGAAGGTGCCGCGGCCGGTCTCGTAGGCGTCGCGGATGCCGTCCAGGCCGACGATCATGCCGCCGGTGGGCAGGTCGGGCCCGGGCACGAACCGCATCAGGTCGTCCAGAGCCGCCTCGGGGTGGCTGACCAGGTGGCGCAGCGCCTGCACGACCTCCACCAGGTTGTGCGGAGCCATGTTCGTGGCCATCCCCACCGCGATGCCGCTGGCGCCGTTGACGACGAGGTGGGGGATCGCCGCCGGCAGCACCACCGGCTCGAGCTCGCGACTGTCGTACGTCGGCTTGAAGTCGACCGTGTCCTCGTCGATGGACGCGGTCATCGCGACCGCGGCGGGCGCCATCCGGCACTCGCTGTAGCGCATCGCGGCCGGTGGGTCGTCGGGAGAGCCGAAGTTGCCGTGGCCGTCGACCGTCGGCAGGCGCATCGCCCAGGGCTGCACCATGCGCACCAGGGCGTCGTAGATCGCGCCGTCGCCGTGGGGGTGGAAGCGACCCATGACCTCGCCGACCACCCGGGCGCTCTTCACGTGCCCGCGGTCGGGGCGCACGCCCATGTCGTTCATCGTGTGGAGGATCCGGCGCTGCACCGGCTTCAGGCCGTCGCGGGCGTCCGGGAGCGCGCGGGAGTAGATGACGGAGTAGGCGTACTCGAGGTAGGAGGTCTCCATCTCCTGCCGGATGTCGGTGTCGAGGATGTGCTCCTCGAAGTCGTCGGGGAGGTCCTGCCGTGTGCCGCCGCGTGCCATGGGCGCATTCTTCCCGGTGCCGCCGACGGGCGTGCGGGGGCCACGCCGCGCGGGAGGGAGGTTCGTCTTCAACCGGTGAGTTGACCCAGCCTCCCGCGGTTGCCGTACACGATCTGCACCGACGGCGTCGAGGACGCGATGCGCCGTGCCGCGGACCACGTCGGTGCCGGGACCGTCGTCGTCAGCGCCGAGAGCGCGTCCTGCACCTGACGAACACGCTTCGCGGTTGACAGCAATCTGCCGGAAACCTCGGGCGGCTAGATTTCGCCCGTGACCCCCGCTGACGCCGACGCCCACGTCGCCCCCCGACACTGGGAGGCCGACGTACTGCTCCGCGACGGGCGGACGGCGCACATCCGGCCCATCCGGCCGGAGGACGCCGATCTGCTCGTCGAGTTCTACGGGCGCGTCTCGGACCAGTCGAAGTACTTCCGCTTCTTCTCGCCGATGCCCGAGCTCTCCGATCGGGACATCGCCCGCTTCACCCAGGTGGACCACGTCACCCGGGTCGCCTTCGTGATGATGCTGTCGGAGCGGCTCATCGCCCTCGGGAGCTACGAGGGCTACACCCCTCCCGAGGGACACGAGGGAGACCCGGTCGAGGTGGCGGAGGTCGCGTTCCTGGTCGAGGACGCCCAGCAGGGCCGGGGGATCGGCCAGCTCCTGCTCGAGCACCTCGCCCAGGCCGGCCGCGAGCGCGGCATCGAGCGGTTCGTCGCCGAGGTGCTGCCCGACAACAACCGGATGATCCAGACCTTCCGCGACGCCGGCTACCGGCTGGTCAGCGGCTTCGAGGACGGCGTCGTCACCCTCGAGTTCCCCATCGAGGCGACCGACACCGCGATCGGCGTCATGTCGAGTCGCGAGCACCGCGCGGAGGCCGCGTCGATCCAGTCGTTCTTCAACCCCCGCTCGGTCGCCGTCATCGGGGCCTCACGCCGTCAGGACACCGTCGGCCAGGCGCTCGTGCGCAACCTCGTGCTGAGCGACTACACCGGACGCGTGTACGTCGTGAACCCGACCGCCAAGGCGGTGTCGGGCCTCCCGGCGTACTCCTCGGTGGGCGAGATCCCGGGCGACGTCGACGTGGCGATCGTGGCGGTGCCGGCGGAGTCGGTGCAGGACGTCGTCCTCGACTGCGCGGCCAAGGGCGTGCACGGGCTGATCATCATCTCCTCGGGCTTCGCCGAGATCGGCGAGGAGGGCCGGCAGCGGCAGCGGCGACTGGTCGGACTGTCCCGCTCCTACGGCCTCCGCGTGATCGGGCCGAACTGCCTCGGCATCATCAACACCGACCCGCTCGTCAACCTCAACGCGTCGCTCTCGTCGCTGAAGCCGGCACGCGGCCGGGCCGGCTTCTTCTGCCAGTCGGGGGCCCTGGGCTCGGCGATCCTCGAGAAGGTCGACAACCGGGGGCTCGGCCTCTCCACCTTCGTCAGCGCCGGCAACCGGGCCGACGTCTCGGGCAACGACCTGCTGCAGTACTGGGAGGAGGACGACTCCACCGAGGTCGTCCTGCTCTACCTCGAGTCCATCGGCAACCCCCGCAAGTTCAGCCGGATCGCGCGCCGGGTGTCGCTGCGCAAGCCGATCATCGCGATGCGCTCGGGTCGCACCACCCAGGGCGTCCCGATGGGTCATGCGGTGCGCAAGATCGGGGCCCCCCCGCAGGCGGTCGACGCGATGTTCCGGCAGGCCGGCGTGATCCAGGTGGACACCCTCGACGAGATGTTCGACGTCGCCCAGCTCCTCGCCCACCAGCCGCTGCCGCGCGGCCGGCGCGTCGCCATCGTCGGCAACTCCGACGCCCTCGGGCTGCTCGCCGCCGATGCCGCAGCCTCCGTCGGTCTGGTGGTGAGCCGCTCGGTCGCGCTGGGCGCCGACGCCACCGGGCCCGACTTCGAGGACGCCCTCGACTCCGCCATCGACGATCCCGAGGTCGACTCGGTGATCGCCGTCTACATCCCGCCGATCGACGTGTCCGGCGTCGAGGTCGCCGACGTACTAGCGGCGGTCGGGGAGCAGTCCGACAAGCCGCTGGTGTCGTCGTTCCTCGGGGCCGAGGGCGTACCGGAGCTCCTCCGCGTGCCCGACGTGGCCGGCTCCACGGCCGGGCGCGGCTCGGTGCCGTCGTACCCCGCGGTCGAGGCGGCGGTGCGGGCCCTCGCCCGCGTCGTCGAGTACGCCGTGTGGTTGCGCACCCCCAACGGGTCCACGGTGGTGCCCGACGGCATCGACCCCGCGGCGGCGAAGGGCCTGGTGCACCGGGTGCTGATCGACCAACCCGACGGCACCGAGCTCGCGCCCGAGGAGCTCGGCGCGCTGCTCGCGGCGTACGGCATCGATCTGTGGGAGGCGCGACCGGTCGCCTCGCTGTCGGCCGCCGTCAAGGCCGCTCGCGACCTCGGCTGGGACGTCGTCCTCAAGGCCACCACCGAACGCCTGCGCGAGCGCCCCGATCTCGCCCACGTGCGCCGCAACATCGACCGCCCGGCCGAGATGAAGGACGCCTGGGACTCCCTGAGTGCGCTCATCGACGACGTCGACACGGCGGGCTTCGTCGTCCAGAAGAACGCGCCCCCGGGGGTGCCCGTCAGCATCCACAGCATGGAGGACCCCCTGTTCGGGCCGGTGGTGTCGTTCGGGATCTCCGGGCCGCTCACGGAGCTGCTCGAGGACCGCTCGTACCGGATCCCTCCGCTCGGGGCGCGCGACCCCTCGGCGATGACCCGCGAGATCAAGGCCGCGCCGATGCTGTTCGGGTACCGCGGCTCCGAGGTCGTCGACGTCGAGCCGGTCGAGCAGCTGATCCAGCGGGTCGCCCAGCTCCAGCACGACCTGCCCCAGGTCTCGACCCTCGAGCTGTCCCTGGTGCTCGCCGGCGCCGACCACTGCGACGTGCTCACCGCCCGGGCCCGGGTCGACCCGGTCTCCGACCCGCGGTCCGACTGGTTCGTACGCCGGCTGCCCTCGGCGGTCGAGGACACCATCCCGGGCTGACCCGGGGCACCCGACGTCAGCGCTGCGCCCGCGCTCGAGCCAAGATGTCCTCGATGACCGACGTCTTGGCCTCGGCGTAGGCGTTCATGTCGGTCAGGCCCTGCGCGAGGAGAGCACCCTTGGTCTCCTCGTAGCGGAGCCGGTCGGCCGCGTGCGACCGCAGGCGGTCGCGGAGCAGCAGGTAGTCGGCCGCCGCGGGGTCGTCCGGCTCGAGGATGTGGACGTGGACGTCCCGGTCAGGCGTCCGGACCATCCGGTGTCCGGGCTCGCGCACCCGCAGCCGGTAACCGGCGTCGAGCAACGGGACCAGGTAGTCCTCCTCGGCGGTGATGTCGGGAACCGTGACGAGGATGTCGATGATCGGCTTGGCCGACAGGCCCGGCACCGCGGTCGAGCCGATGTGCTCCACGGCCTCGGCGCGGGCCCCGAGGGCGGCCGTGATGCGGCCGCGGTGCTCGTCGTAACGACCCTGCCACGCGGGGTCGTAGCCGTGGAGTGCGAGCTCGCGCTTCTCCGTGCCGCCGATCAGCACGGCCGTCGTGACGTCCGGGCGCCTGCGTGCCGGACCGGGTGGCGAGGGCATCGGACCATGGTAGGCCGGGCAGGCGGTCCTCGCCGTCGGGGCCCGTCCGGGATCGCCGGCGTGACAGACTCGCCTCATGCAGGGACTGAAGGAGGCGATCGACCGCACCGGGTACTACCCCGAGGTCGTGGCCGACGGCGTGATGCGGGCGGTCGCGGGCGAGGACGTGGTGTCCTTCTTCGTGCACCACGAGCCCACCTTCGACCGCGACGAGGTACGCCGTCACCTGACCGTCGTCGTGCTCACCCCGAGCCGGCTGATCCTGGCCCACACCGACGAGCACGAGGGCGACGACATGCTGCCCGCGCCGTACACCTCGACGTCGACGGAGGCGATCTCGCTCTCGTCGGTGAAGTCGGTCGTGGTCACCCGGATGGTCACCAACCCCACCGCCGGTCCCACCCCGCCCGCCGAGGCGGTGCTGACGATCGGCTGGGGCGGGGTCGCACGCCTCGACCTGGAGCCGGCCACCTGTGGCGACCCCGAGTGCGACGCCGACCACGGCTACACGGGCACGATGGCCGCCGACGACTTCTCGATCCGCGTCTCGGCGGCCGCCGACGGGCCGGACGCCGTGCCGTCGCTGCTGACCTTCGCCGAGTCGCTGTCGGCGCGGACCCAGCTGTGACGACCCCGCGTGGGTGACTTCGTCGAGCCGGACTACGGGTCTCGCTCACTGGCCGACGTACTCCCGGCCGTGTCCGCCGCGCTCGGCAAGGGACAGGCGGGTGCCGGCACGTCGACCCTGCGCCTGCCCGAGGCCCCGGCGTACGTCGTGTTCCTGGTCGACGGGCTCGGCTCCGAGCTGCTCGCCCGCCACGCCCACGCTGCGCCGTACCTCTCGTCGCTGATGACGGACGACAGTCGTGGCACGGCCGGTGTGCCGTCCACGACCGCGACCAGCCTGACGTCCCTCGGCACCGGCCTGCCACCGGGCGCCCACGGTGTCGTCGGGTTCACCTCGCGGGTGCCGGGGTCCGACCGGTTGCTGAACGCGCTCCTCTGGGACAAGGACGTCGACCCCGTGCAGTGGCAGCCGCACCCGACCGCCTTCCAGCTGCTCGCGGCCGACGGCGTGCACGTCACCACCGTGAACAAGCGCGAGTTCCGTGGCTCCGGCCTCTCGCTCGCGGCCCATCGGGGCGGCGAGTGGGTCGACGCCGACCGGGTCGGCGAGCGGATCGCCGGCACCGTGCTGGCCGCTGCCGACCGACCTTCCCTGACCTACCTCTACGACGGTGACCTCGACTGGACCGGACACCGGTACGGCGTGGCCTCGGCCCAGTGGCTGCAGCAGCTCGCGATCATCGACGCCGAGGCCGAGCAGCTGCGTGACGCGCTGCCCGGGCACGCGCGGCTCCTCGTGGTGGCCGACCACGGCATGGTCGACAGCCCGGACCACCACCGCGTCGACCTCGACGAGGACCCCGCCTTCCGGGAGGGCGTGGTCCTGATCGGTGGCGAGGCGCGCTTCCGGCACGTGTACTGCGCTGGCGGCGCGGTGGGCGACGTGGCCGCGTGCTGGCGCTCGCTCCTCGGCGACCGGGCCCTGGTGCTGACCCGCGAGGAGGCGATCGCGCGAGGGTGGTTCGGTGCCGTGTCCGCGTCGGTCCTGCCCCGGCTGGGCGACGTCGTCGCGGCCGCCGCCGACGACTGGGGGCTGTTCGCCTCCGTGGACTTCCCCTACGAGACCCGGCTCATCGGTCTTCACGGCTCGTTGACCTCGGTGGAGATGTCGATCCCGATCCTGCTCGACTGAGGCACGAGCTGGAACCCGATCCCGCGCACCGCCAAGGTCGTGCGGATCGTGAGGGGAGGCACGGTCGACGCGGACTTCGCCCTGAAGGAGACTCCCTGGGTGTGATGCCGAGCCAGGGGCCGGATGGCGGCGGGGTTCCCCATCCGGCCCCGCCGGGCGGCCGGTCCGTTCCTGCCGGCCCGGCCGTCACCATGCCCGGCCGTCACCATGCCCGGCCGTCACCATGCCGGGCGTCACAATGCTGGGCGTGAGTCCTCTCGCCCGGCCGGCCCTGGTGCTCGCGGTGGTCCTCGCGGGTGGCGCCGCCCGGCCTGCGCCGCTGGAGGCGTCACCCGAGGTCGCCACGTCGTCACCGGACCGGATGTGGGGCGTCACCCTGGACGACGTCGGCCGCTCTGCGGCGCTCGCGAGGTCGCTCGGCCACCTCCCGCGCAGAGCGGTCGCCCGGGTCGTGTTCGACCCGGGCCGGAGGCCGCGCTCGTACGCCGCGGCGCTGCGCCGGATCCACCCGGTGGCGGACGTGATGGGGCAGCCCGTCGACTCGTCGGAGACCGCGTCGTACTCCCGGGCGGCCTACCGGGCCCGCTTCGCCGCCTACGTCGCGGCGTTCCCGAAGCGGGTGGACGTGTGGGAGATCGGCAACGAGGTCAACGGCGAGTGGACCGGGCGGCCGGCCGACGTCGTCGCGAAGACCCTCGCCGCCTACCGGGTCGTCGCCGCCGCGGGGCGTCCGACCGCGCTGACGCTCTACTTCGACCCCGGCTGCGCCGAGGACGCCGCCCATCGCATGTTCGCCTGGGCGAGGAGGCGGCTGCCGGCCACCCTGCGGAACCGACCCACTTACGTCCTGATCTCCTACTACCCGAGCGACTGCCACCACTTCTGGCCGGGCCCGGCTCGCTGGCAGCGGGTGTTCGACCGGCTCCACGCGCTGTTCCCGCACTCCCGGCTGGGCTTCGGCGAGGCCGGCACCACGCGGCTGTCCCTCCCACAGCGGAAGCGGGCGGCCCTGCTGCACCGGTACGACGACGTACGGGTGCGGGGCGACCGGTTCGTCGGCGGCGGGTTCTGGTGGTCGTTCGCGGAGGACGGAGCGTCCGCGCATCGACCGGTGTGGCAGGCGCTGGCGGCCGACATGCGCGCCGACTGAGCACCTGGTGCCCGACGCCCGGATGCGTCACGGCAGGTAGCTGCGCGAGCCGACGTACTCCGCCGGGAAGGGAGGGGTCGACGTGGGGATCACCTCGACCCGCCGGCCGGTCCGGGGGCTGTGCAGCATGCGACCGTCGCCGACGTACATGGACACGTGGTGCACGGAACCGGAGGCGGTATAGAACATCAGGTCGCCCCGACGTGGCCGGGCGACCGGGGTGCCGTGCACGGACTGCGGCTCGGCGTCCCGCGGGATCCGGATGCCGTGGATCCGGTAGTCGAGCCAGGTCAGGCCCGAGCAGTCCAGCCCGAAGCCCGAGACACCGGCCCAGAGGTACGGCAGGCCGAGGAACAGCCTCGCCGTGTCCACGACACTCCCACGCGTTGGCGCCACGGCCGGTTGGCCGGCGCCGTGGACCACGACGTCGCCGCGAGCCAGCCGGCGCACCGACCCCCCGGGCAGGAGCACGCGAACGGACCCGGCGGTCTCGCCCACCACTGCGAGCTCCGTCCCCAGGCTGACCCGGAAGAGCCGGGTGGGGTGGGACCGGTCCGTGCGCAGCCACGCTGTCCGGGTCACGACGGTCGCGCGCCGGTCCGACCGTGGCGGGGTCCGTGCCGTGAGCTGGGCCGTCAGCTGCCTCCGCGGCACCCATCCCGGGTAGCCCCGGGCGTCGAGAGGGCTCGGCTGCGAGGGTACGGCGACCCTCGCCCACCGTGGCCGCCGCGACGGGAGCTCGAGCACCACGACGCGGTCGCCCAGCAGAGCCTGCGTGTCGGCGCGACCGTCCAGACCCCGCCGC
>JBAUWD010000061.1:0-2914 GCA_049583575.1 Nocardioides sp. | reverse complement strand
GGTGCGCGTGGAGCAGTTCGGCGCCACCGGATGAGGCCGCGGGCGCCGGAGGCGCGGCCTGCCCGGGCGGCCTTCGACCCGAGCCGTCAGATCTCGTCGAGGATGCGGCGCCGCTGCTCGGCGTACTCGTCGGCGGTGACCAGACCGCGCTCGTGCAGGGACTGGAGCCGGGCGAGGCGAGCCTCCGGCGTCTGCACGATCGGCGTGGCGGCATGCGTGAACGCGGCCAGGGCCTCCTGCCCCGGAACCGAGTCGCCGGTGAAGACCTGCATCGGCGTACCGGGAACGATGCCGAGCTGAGCCAGCTTGCCGGCCAGCGCGTCAGGCAGCTCGCGGGACGAGACCCGTGCCGCAGGTCCCGTGCCGGCGGGCTGCTGCTGAGCGTCCTCGAACGCCTTCTTCTGCGATGCGTCATAGGCCTTCACGCTCAGGCGATCGTCGTCCTTGTCGAACTTGACCTTGCGATCCTTGGCCCTGACCAGCACCGACACCACGTCACCGATGCTCGGCGCCCAGAAGTCGGTGGCGATCGTCGGCTCGCGCACCGTCGCGCGGAAGGTCTCGCCGCTCGACAGCCGCACGTCGGCGACGTAGGTGTACGTCGCGACCGCGCCGTCGCCGGTGAACTTCGCATCGCGGGCGACGATCGTCGCCTCGGCCCTGTCCCAGTCCTGTCCGAACACCCCGGCACCTCTCATCGTTCGACGACTCGGGATGTCCACCGTGACATCCCGACGAGTACCGAGGTCGACACCGTACCGTGCCGTCACGTGGGCGCAGGCACCATCGACTCGCCCGGCCGCCCCCGCACCCGATGACCGGGGTGCAGGACGACGAAGGCGGCCCCGCTGGTGCGGAGCCGCCTTCGTCGGTGGTAGGTCGTCAGGCCTGTCGGTGGTGCGTGCCGACGACGGGCAGCACGGTCGAGGAGGGCGAGAAGCCCTTGACGGTCATCCAGACGCCGACCGAGAGCTCCCAGGCAGCGACGGGCAGGGTCAAGAAGAACGCGATGGCGGAGACCTGCGAGATGCCGCCGAAGACGCATCCGACGAAGGCCGCGAGGAGCAGGGGGGCGCCGATCAGCCCGACCGTGGGGATGATGCGGGGCACGAGCCGCGAGCGGTGGAGCAGCGTGCCGAGCAGGACGGCGTTGAAGACGGGCATCAGGCCGGGACCGAAGAGGAAGGTCCAGTTGCGGACGTCGACCAGGGCGTTGGCGGTGACGGTGAGCGAGGCGGCGTCGCCACCGGTGTGGTCCTGACGCATGGTGACGACGGCCAGCAGGCTGACCACGCCGACCATGATGACGGCAGCCTCCGTCATCCGGGAGGTCACGAAGCCCAGGGCCATCGACCCGTTCTGTCTCTTCACGACCGGGTAGAGCGCGACGGCGCTGCCGACAGCGGTCAGGGCGTTGACCGTGTCGAGCAGGCAGCCCCAGAGCACCCGCGTGTCCTGGCCGGCGCCGGTGACGTAGTGGGCGTCGTTCAGGATCGGGCCGAGGAGGATCAGGGCCGGGATCGACGAGACGAAGGTGAGCAGGTAGAAGATGCCGGCGACCCGGGCGTGGTTGCGCATGGGGTCGCGAGTGGCGGAGGCGGTGCGGCCGGTGGTTGCGGCCGGGGCGGTGATGGTCATGTCATGCTCCTGAGGTCTTGGTGTCGGGGTTGCAAGGTGTGCGCGTCACGTGATCGGGCTCGACCCGGGCGACCGAGACCAGGGGAAGACCGATGTCGCGAAGCTGGTGCAGCAGGCCGTGGAGTGCGGCCTGGTCGACGACCGGACCCCTGAGCAGGGTGTGGCCGTCGCCGGTGGTCAGGGTCATCCCGTCGAAGCGGGCCGACCATCGGGGGTCGAGACGCCCCTGGAGGCGGATCTCGTACCAGCTGGGCCCGGAGGGGCGGCTGGCGGGTGTGGTGCTCACGACCGCAAGCTAGGAGTCGATGTGGTGAGTCGACATCACATCGTGTGGTGAGCGGGGTGGTGATCTTCGCGTGTCAGCGGTGGGCCGCGCGCGACAGGAGCCCCAGCTCGCCGGCCCGGGAGACCGCCACGCGTCGGCTGCTGACGCCGAGCTTGGCGTAGATGTTCTTGGTGTGCGTGCGCAGGGTGTTCAGCGACACGACCAGCTCGCGTGCGATCTCCGGTCCGCCGAGGTCGGTCGCGAGCAGCCGGAGCACGTCCAGCTCGCGCGCGCTGAGCGGGTCGACGAGCGGCGGGCCCGCCACTGCGGAGCGTCGGCCGTCGTCCGATCCGTCGTACGCCGCGAGGAGGCGGCGGGGGTACGGCCAGGTGGGGTGCTTCCGGGTGACGGCCTCGAGCAGGGCGGCCATCGGTGCGCCTTCCTCGATGAAGACGCGCACGTATCCCTCCCGCTCCGCCAGCCGCAGTGCCCGCTCCAGCGGAGCGAGCGCACCGGGGACGTCGCGGCGGCCGTGCTCGGCGTGACGGGCCAGGGCCTGGAGGGCCAGGATCTCGATGAGGGTCCCCGTGCGTCCGCCCGCCTCGGCGGCGACCCGGAGCCGCTCGAGGAGCGGGTACGCCGTACCCGAGGCCGGGTCGGCGGCACGCCGGTGCATCAGGATCCTGGCCAGGGTGACGTACTCGTACTCGCGCACGTAGGAGAGGTCGCCGTCCGCCGAGAGCTCGTGCTCCTGTGCCCAGGCGACAGCCTCGGCCAGGCGCCCCTGCGCGAGAAGCATCCGCGCGCGCTGGGCCGGGACCGGTCGCACGTTCGGGGAGAAGTCGCCGACATAGGCACGCTCGGCGTCCTCGAGCAGGGCGACCCCGCCGGCCGGATCGCCCTGCGCCGCCCGCAGCCGGGCACGGGCGACGCGCCATCGGTAGGGATGCTGAGGCAGGCCCCGGTGCTCGCCCAGCTCCTCCGCACGGGCCACGTGGGCCGAGGCTGTCT
>JBAUWD010000060.1:0-3318 GCA_049583575.1 Nocardioides sp. | reverse complement strand
GCCTCGACCCGGATGTCGGCGCCCTGCTCGCGCAGGGCAGCCGCGAGCCGGCGGATCGCGGTCGTGTCGCCGTACATCGGTGCTCCTCTCGTCGGCCGGGCCGACGTTCGCCCGGGACAGGCACCCTGCCCGATGACCGGTCGGGACGAACCCGCGCCGAGGCGGCCTGTGGATGACCGCGTACGGAGCCTGTCTGCCCAGAGCCACCCCGGACGACGGGACGGCTGCGAGGCGCCCCGCCGCTAGGCTGGGGCCTCGCCGCCCCTGCTGAAGCGCCAGGTGACAGCCGTGACCTTCGACGTCCACCAGCTCGACACGTTCGTCCTGGTGGGCGCGGGCGTCACGTTGCTCGCCATCCTCGCCGTCCGGCTGTCCACCCGCGCCGGGCTGCCGAGCCTGCTGATCTACCTCCTCATGGGTGTCGTGCTCGGCGAGAGCGTCATCGGGATCCACTTCGAGAACGCCGAGCTCGCCCATGCACTCGGCTTCGGGGCGCTGGCCCTGATCCTGGCCGAGGGCGGTCTGACGACCAGCTGGTTCGAGGTGCGGCCGTCGGTGCGCCTCGGCGTCTCGCTGGCGACGCTCGGTGTCGGGGTCTCGGTCGGCATCGTCGCCGTCGGTGCCCACCTGCTTCTCGGCCTCTCGTGGCAGCTCTCGGTCCTGCTCGGCGCGGTGACCTCTCCGACGGACGCGGCGGCGGTCTTCTCGGTGCTCCGCGGCCTGCCGCTGTCACGACGTCTCGTCGGCTCGCTGGAGGTCGAGTCGGGTCTCAACGACGCGCCCACCGTCGTGCTGGTCACCCTGATCTCGACGGGCGCGGTCGCGGACCGCGGAGTCGCGGCGACCGTGCTGGTGATCGTGTTCGAGCTCGTCGCCGGAGCTCTCGTCGGGCTCGGGGTCGGCTTCAGCGGCGCCTGGCTGATGCGGCGCGCCGCACTGCCGTCCTCGGGCCTGTACCCGCTCGCCGTCCTCAGCCTCAGCCTGCTGGCGTACGGCGCGGCGACCGGCCTGCGTGCCTCCGGCTTCGCCGCGATCTACGTCGCAGCGCTCGTCCTCGGCAACTCCCAGCTCCCGCACCGCGCCGCCACCCGGTCGTTCGCCGAGGGGGTCGCGTGGCTGGCTCAGATCGGGTTGTTCGTGATGCTGGGACTGCTGCTGTCGCCCGGCCGGGTCACCGCTGGCGTCGTCGGCATCGCCGTGGTCGGCAGCCTGCTGCTGACCCTGGTCGCGCGTCCGTTGACGGTGCTGGTGAGCTCGGTGGTGCAGCCGATGCCGCTGCGCGAGGTGGCGTTCGTCTCCTGGGCCGGGCTGCGCGGGGCCGTACCGATCGTGCTCGCCACGATCCCGCTGGCCGAGGGGGTCACGGACGCCGCGCGGCTCTTCGACATCGTCTTCGTGATCGTGGTGATCTCCACCCTGCTGACGGGCCCGACCCTGCCGATGGTGGCCAAGCGACTCCGGGTGACCCGGCGCTCCGAGCCGCGACAGCTCGAGTTCGAGGTCGCACCGCTGGAGCGGGTCGCCGCCGACCTCCTGCAGGTGACGGTCAGCCCGGTCTCGCTGCTCCACGGGGTCGAGGTCGGAGAGCTGCGCCTGCCGGCCGGGTCATCGGTGTCGATGGTGGTCAGGGAGGGACTCGCCATCGTCCCCGAGCGCCGTACCGTGCTGCGCCACGGAGACGACCTGCTCATCGTGACGCCGCGAGGTCAGCGCGAGCGGACCGTCCAGCGGCTGCGGACGGTCTCCGCACACGGGCGACTCGGGCGGTGGCTCGACGACGGCTAGGACGTCCTACGGGTTGGGCGGCGAGCAGATGGTCGCGGCGGTCCGGACCTTGACCGACGACTTGCCTGGGACGAGCTTGTCGAAATGGGTCCCGACCACCACCGTGACGCCGGGCCCGAGCGTGGGCTTCTCCAGGATGTGGGCCCGCGGCCCGAGCCGGCTGATCACGAGCTGGACGGCGGGGTTCTTCCGGTCGGCGGTCCAGATCTGCGCGTAGAGCACGTTGGTCCCCTTCGGGGCGTTGCCGACCTTGCCCGGACCGAAGCCCTGGTCCTCGAACGACGCCATCGTGCGCTCGGCCAGACCGACCCGGGAGCTGGAGTTGTACACGCTCACCGTCACCTTGGGCGCGGCGACACGGTCTCCGGGCTGCAGGCTCGTCGGGACGCACGCCTTGGCCGGTGCCCTCTTCGGGAAGGGCGAGGTCGCCGCCGACCAGCCCCAGGTGAGGCCGAACAGCACCAGGACGGAGAGCACCGCCAGCGTGAGCAGCGTCTTGAGGTGAGCGGTGAGCGTCATGCGTCGGTCATCTCGTGCACCCGCGCGTGCAGGACGTGACGCTGCTGGAGGGCCGCGCGCAGCGCACGGTGCAGGCCGTCCTCGAGGTAGAGCTCGCCGCGCCACCGGACGACGTGCGCGAAGAGGTCGCCGTAGAACGTGGAGTCCTCGTCGAGGAGCGCGTCGAGGTGCAGCGTGTCCTTGGTCGTGACCAGCTCGTCGAGACGCACCTGGCGTGGGGGGAGTGCCGCCCACGCGCCGGACGTCAGGTCGTGCGGAGGATACGGCCGACCGTCCCCGATCCGCTTGAAGATCACCCGAGGGAGTCTACTGAGAGCGGCTGTGACCGGGCGGCGGTGAGGTGGCTCCGGTGTAACGCGGGGTTATCGCCGCACCAGAGTCGCCATCACACCGCGGGAGTGACCACAACACCGCAGGAGTGCTGCCGCCGGCCAGGTCGGGCGCCCCGTGGGGAAACTGCCGCGGTGCTGTGGCCCCTGGTGCGGCGGTGTGCGGGCAGTTCTGCGGTGATAACCCCGCGTTACATGGGCGGCTACCGCAACCGCAGCGTCGCCAGGACCGAGCCGATGAGCCGCCGGCGGACGGCGGGGGACTCATCGGTCTGGAAGGCGAGCTCGACCAGCCGGGAGCCGGCGACGTGGCCGTACACGTCGTACCGGCTGCGTCCGACCGCCGGGCCCGTGAGGTGGAAGAACGTCTCGCCGTCCAGCACCACCCGCACCACGCTCCGTGGCGGGTGCGTCCAGGTGTCGTCGTGGGAGACGATGCGCTCGGCGCGGGGTGCCGGGGTAGATCGAGGTGTCGCTGAACGTGAACTCGTCGCGGTGGTGGGGGTCGTCCGCGAAGACGATGGACCGCCCGAAGCTGCGGTCGAGCTGCCAGCTCGTCGGAGCGCGGGCCGTGAAGGTCCGCAGGGGTGATCTTCGGCCCGCCCGCCGGCCGGTACGACGGCCCGCTCGTCGCACCGGCCGACGGTCCGCTCGACCGGCCGGAAGGGGCCGACGACGTGGCGTC
>JBAUWD010000059.1:0-1920 GCA_049583575.1 Nocardioides sp. | reverse complement strand
GAGCAGGTCCGCGCGCGTGGCGTGCCATGCGTGGTACCCGGCGAGCGGCAACGGGTCGACCAGGGCGAGGGCGACCTCCGGGCCGTCGAGCTCGGCGACCGCGACCGCGCGGTTGAGGGCGACGATCGGCGACGGGTCGATGCGGGCCAGCTGGTCGTACAGCGCGACGACCTGCGACCAGTCCGTGTCCGCGGCGGTGGGGGCGTCGGTGTGGACGGCGTTGATCGCGGCGAGGATCTGGTAGCGGCCCGGTCGGTCGGTGGCGAGACACTCGCGGACCAGGTCGTGGCCCTCGGCGATCAGCGCGTGGTCCCAGCCCGCGCGGTCCTGCTCGTCGAGCGGGACCAGCTGCCCGTTCCGCACCCGGGACTCGCTCCGCGCCTCGGTGAGCACGAGCAGCGCCAGCAGGCCGACCACCTCCGGCTCCTCGGGCAGCAGCTGGCGGAGGATCCGGGTCAGCCGGATGGCCTCGCCCGTCAGCTCGGCGCGGACCGGGTCGCCGTCCCCGCTGGCGAGGTAGCCCTCGTTGAAGACGAGGTACAGCACCGTCAGCACCCCGCCGAGCCGCTCGGGCAGGTCGGCAGCGTCGGGCACCCGGTAGGGCACCTTCGCCGCCGCGATCTTCTTCTTCGCCCTGGTGATGCGCTGCCCCATCGTCGCCTCCGGCACGAGGAACGCGTGCGCGATCTCGGGCACGGTGAGACCGCCGAGGAGGCGGAGGGTCAGCGCGATGCGGGCCTCGGGGGCGAGCGCGGGGTGGCAGCAGGTGAAGAGCAGCCGCAACCGGTCGTCCTCCACCGGTCCGGTGGGCTCGGGTGGCGTGTCGTCGTAGGTCATGGAGGCCGCCTGGTGCTTGGTGTCGCGCAGCTTCTCGCGGCGGATCCGGTCGATCGCGCGGTTCCCCGCGGTGACGGTGAGCCAGCCGCCGGGGTTGGGAGGCACGCCGGACTCCGGCCACTTCTCCAGCGCGGCCACGAGCGCCTCGCCCGCCGCCTCCTCGGCGATGTCGATGTCACCGAAGCGGCGGACGAGCGAGGCGATCAGCCGGCCGTACTCCTCTCGGAAGACCCGCTCGACGGCCGCCGTTCCGTCCGGCATCGATCGTCCTCGTCCGTCGCGATCAGGCGAGACCGTCGAACGGGCGGACCTCGACCTTGCCGCGGCACGCCTTGGAGCCCTCGGCCGCGAGCTCGAGAGCCACGTCGAGGTCTGGCGCGTCGATGACCCAGAAGCCGCCGATGACCTCCTTGGTCTCGAGGTAGGGCCCGTCGGTCATCACCGGCGTGCCGCCCCGGCCGTCGACGACCGTCGCCGTGGATGCCGACTGGAGCCCGCCGGCGAAGACCCAGTAGCCCTCGGCGTGCAGCTTGTCGTTGAAGACGCCCGTCGCGGCGAACGCCTCCTCCATCTCGTCCTTGGACCCGTAGCTGCCGAACTCGCCCATCTCGGCCGGGCCGTGCACGGTCAGCAGGTAGTGCGTCATCGCAGTCCTCCTCAGCTCCGGGCGGTCTCGGTGACCGCCTTCCACCTCACCACGAACGGCGTACCCCCGATACGACAACCTGCCACAGGTCTCCTCGTCATCTCGCGCCTGTCGGATCCGCACCCGGCCGTTCGTGGACGGGGCACGAGCGGGTCGCACCGGGCGAGCCGCCGAGGAAACGGAGGCCGAGATGTCCACCACGCCGACCACACAGGTCCCTGCCCGAGTCACCACCCCCGCGCCGACCACGACCGCCGAGCGGCGGCCGGTGTGGAGGTACGGCGTCGCCGCGGCCGCCGCCGCAGCGGTCGCCACCACCACCCTGGCGGCGGTCGCGTCGGCCGCCGGAGTCTCGTTCGCCGGCAGCAACGGCGCGAGCATCCCGATCGCCGGGTTCGCGCAGCTGACGCTGCTCTTCTCGCTGGTCGGCGTGGGCA
>JBAUWD010000058.1:0-4296 GCA_049583575.1 Nocardioides sp. | reverse complement strand
AAGGTCACGGGCGTGCTCCGGGTCGCCGCTCCCCGTCTCGACCGGGGCGGGACCGCCCTCCTGCTCGACGTCCACCTCCGCAGCTCCGTCGACGACGTGAGCGCCCTGCAGCAGGCGGTGTCGCAGGTCGCCGCGGCCCACCCGGACCTGTCGGTCCGCGAGGCCGGCGGCGCGTCGGTGAACGCCGCGATCAACGACCGGGTGGGCCAGGACCTGCACTCCGCGGAGGGCATCAGCCTGCCGATCACCCTGCTCCTGATGCTGCTCGCCTTCGGCGCCCTGATCGCGGCCGGCGTGCCCGTGCTGCTCGCCCTCACCTCGGTCGCGGCCACGATGGGCATCGCCGCCCCGCTGTCGCACCTGATCCACGCCGAGCCGACGGTGACCAGCATGATCGTGCTGATCGGCATGGCGGTGGGGGTCGACTACTCGCTGTTCTACCTCAAGCGCGAGCGTGAGGAGCGCGCCGCAGGGCGCTCGACCCTGGATGCCGTCGAGGTGGCGGCGGCCACGTCGGGCCACTCCATCATGGTGTCCGGTGGTGCCGTGGTCGCCTCGATGGCCGGGCTCTTCCTGATCGGGGGCGCGACGTTCGACTCGCTCGCCTCGGGAGCGATCGTCGTGGTCGCGGTCGCGGTGATCGGCTCGGTGACGGTGCTGCCGGCGCTCCTGGCGAAGCTCGGCCGCTGGGCCGACCGGCCCCGCGTGCCCCTGCTGTGGCGGGTCAACCGGCGGATCGGTGCCGGTGGGCTCAGCCGCCGGATCCTGGCTCCCGTCCTACGACGCCCCGCGGCGGCCCTGCTCGTCTCGCTGGTCGCGGTGGTCGGGCTCGGCGCTCCCGCGTTGGGGATGAGGATCCACGACGCGAACCTGGAGACGCTGCCGCGCTCGATCCCCCAGGTCCAGACGCTCCGGCAGCTGGCCTCGGCGTTCCCCTCCGAAGGCACGACCGCGACGGTGGTCGTGCACGGGAGCGCCGCGGACCACGCCCGCGTCGTCTCCGCACTCCGGAGCCTGGCGCACTCGGCCGCGGCCACCGGACAGCTCGGCACCGCCTCCGGCGGTGCGATCCGCAGCTCGAAGGACCGGGAGACCTCCGTGCTCACCCTGCCCATCCCGTTCGGCGCGACCGACGCGCAGTCGGACCACGCGATCGAGCTGCTGCGCGGCCGGCTGGTGCCGCAGGCCCTCCAGGGCCTTCCGGTCGAGCATGCCGTGGGCGGCGACGTGGCGTCGTCCCTCGACTTCGCCTCACGCCAGCGGAGCCGGATGCCGCTCGTGATCGGGTTCGTCCTGCTGCTCACGCTGGTGATGATGACCGTCGCGTTCCGCAGCCTGTCCGTGGCGCTGGTGTCGACGGCGCTGAACCTGCTGTCGGTCGGCGTGGCCTTCGGGATCCTGACGCTGGTCTTCCAGCACGGCTGGCTGTCGGGCCCGCTCGGCTTCACCAGTCCGGGCTTCGTGATCGACTGGATCCCCCTGTTCGTGATGGTCATCCTGGTCGGCCTCTCCATGGACTACAACGTGTTCGTGCTGGCCCGCATCCGCGAGTACGCCGTCCGCGGACTGCCGACCCGGGTGGCCGTGCAGCGGGGCATCACGGACACGGCCGGCGTGATCACCAGCGCGGCGGCGGTGATGGTGTCGGTGTTCTCGATCTTCATCACGCTGAGCATGCTCGAGATGAAGATGATGGGCGTGGCCCTGGCGGCCTCGATCCTGATCGACGCCACGGTCATCCGCCTCGTCATGCTGCCGGCCGCCCTCGTGCTCCTGGGCGAGCACACCTGGTGGCCGGGGCGGCCGAGCCGGCCGCGGGGGGAGGTCGTCGAGGCCGAGGCCGAGCTGGCGCACGCCGGCTGAGACGTCGCCGGGAGGTACGACGTCGTGGGCGGCGACGCGTCGTACCTCCCGGCGGCCCGTGGCCGGGCCGCTCTGACACGATCGGCCGGTGACACCGGACGAGGGCCGCGGCCGCTGGATCGCGCTGCTCGTCTGCTGCAGCGCCCTGTTCATGACGCTGCTCGACGTCAGCGTCACGAACGTCGCGCTGCCGTCCATCTCGCGCGACACCCACGCCGCGTCCGCCGAGCTGCAGTGGATCGTGTCGGGCTACACCCTGGCCTTCGGCCTCGTGCCGGTGCTGGCCGGCAAGCTCGGGGACGAGCACGGCCGCCGGCTGATGTTCCAGGTCGGGGTCGCGGGGTTCGCCGTCACCTCGGGCCTCTCCGGCCTCGCGCCGACCGCCGGCATCCTGATCGGCGCCCGCGTGCTGCAGGGGATCTTCGGCGGCCTGATCAACCCCCAGGTCTCGGGGCTGATCCAGCAGATGTTCCGCGGCGACGACCGCGGTCGGGCCTTCGGCGTGCTGGGGACGACGGTGGGTCTCGGCACCGCCATCGGCCCGATCGTGGGCGGCGTCCTGATCGCCCTCGGCGGGCCGACGCTCGGCTGGCGACTGGTGTTCTTCGTCAACATCCCGGTCGCTGTCGTGGTGCTGCTGCTGTCGCGGCGCTACCTGCCCCTGGCACCGGGCAACGTCCACCACCGCCTCGACTTCCTGGGCGCGGGTCTGCTCGGGCTCGCGACGTTCTGCGTGCTGTTCGCCTGCGTCGAGTACGACGCCCTCCACGACAGCCGGCTGGCCTGGCTCGGCGTACCCGCGCTCGTGCTGCTCGGGCTGTTCGTGCGGCGCGAGAGCCGCCTCACCCACCAAGCCCGCGACCCGCTGGTCGACCTCCGCCTGTTCCGGCGTCCGTCGTACGTCTCGGGCATCACGCTCGCGCTCACGTTCTTCCCGGCCATCGCCGGGCTGCCGCTCGTGCTGGCGCTCTACTACCAGTTCGGCCTGGGCTACAGCGCGCTCGCGTCGGCGCTCGGCGTCACGGCGTACGCCGTCGGCAGCGCCATCTCGGCACCGCTGTCGGGACGCGTCGTGACCCGGGTCGGACGGCCGCTCGTCGTGGGCGGCGCGGCCACCTTCGGGCTCGGTGCCGTGGCTCTGGCCGTGGTGGCCCGGCACGTGCCCGACGGGCACGCGACGCTCGTGCTGGCGGCGCCGTTGTTCGTGATGGGCTGCGGCCAGGGGATGCTGATCACCCCCAACCAGACCCTCGCGCTGATGGACGTCGACCCCCTGATGGGCAGCACCGCCGGTGGTGTGCTGCAGACCGGCCAGCGGATCGGGCTGGCGATCGGTCAGGCCCTGATCGGCGCGGTGTTCTTCAACTCGCTGACCGGTCCGGGCCCGGCGTCGTACTCACGAGCGCTGGGTCACGCCGTGATCGCGGCGATCTGCTTCGTCGCCGTCGCGATCGCGATCGGCGGGTACGACGTGCACCGGGCCCGCAGCCGCAGTCGCGGCGCCTGAGCGCCGTACGACGATCGGCGGCGGACGCCCGAAGGCCGGTGCCCCTTGCGGGACACCGGCCCTGGGTGGACCACTGGGTCAGGCGTGCGCGCCCACCGACTGAGTCCCGGTGGCCACGTCGTGCCCGGCACGGCGCGAGTGCCAGAAGCCGAACCCGGCCAGCAGGAACAGGAGCACTGCGCCCACGTAGGCGACGATGGCGCCGATGCCGGCGATCGTGCCGATGGTGGCGAAGGCGTAGCCGTAGAGCAGCAGACCGCGGAGGGTGCTGCCCTGGAACATCGTCGCGCGCAGCGCGCCGAGGTCGGTGCAGGCCTTGGTGGCCGCGGCCTTCGGGTCCGAGCACTGCTGGAGGAACTGACCGCTCACCTCGGCGTAGGCCTTGCCGCCGGACGCCTCGTTCAGGTGGACGAGGATGAAGTGGTTGGCGTAGGCCTTGGCCTCCGGACCGGTGGTCAGGGGCTTGCCCGCGTACTTGGAGAGCGCGGCCTGGTCGGCCTTGGGAAGGGCACTCAGGCCCGACTGGTCGGTCGGCATGGTGATGTGCTGCTCGGAGAGCTGCGAGTGGACTTGGTCGCCGATGAACGAATGGGCCCAGGTCAGCAGCCCTCCACCGACGAGCAGGACGACGGCCAGGAGCAACCCTGCACCGGAGATCAACTTGTCAAGCGTGGCGCGCATGATGATTCACCTTTTCTGTACCGGGTTGCTCCGGGCTTTCCGAAGACCCTGTGCGTTCAGGTTGACGTCGAGGGGTGCCCTGTCCGTAGGGCAGGAGGTCACCACGCCGGGGTGCCGGTGGTCCCCCCTCCCCGGGACCTACGCTGGACGTCGTGGAGGACGGGCTCGCACGTTCCGCGGCGGAGCGCCTCGCGGTGCTGACCGGCGTCGCCCGTCACCGGGCGCTCGTGGTCCTCGGCTCGGGC
>JBAUWD010000057.1:0-3227 GCA_049583575.1 Nocardioides sp. | reverse complement strand
CCCGAGCGCCGGGAACGCCGCCCGTGCGGCGTCGGCGATCGGGGTCATCGTGAAGTCGGCGGCCAGCTCCTCGAGAGTGCGTGCCGCCTCGAGCGAGAACGGGCCGACCGCCGTACGCCGCAGCGCGGTCAGGTGGCCACCGACGCCCAGCACGCGGCCCAGGTCGCGGGCGATCGCGCGGACGTAGGTGCCGCTGGAGCAGTGCACCTCGATCTCGACCTCAGCCCTCTCGAGCGAGGTCGAGACGACGGCCAGCTCGTGGATCGTCACCCGCCGCGGGGGCAGCTGGACCGCCTCACCGGCGCGGACCATCGCATGGGCCCGCCTGCCGTCGACCTTGATCGCCGAGACGGCACTGGGCACCTGGTCGAGCTCGCCGACGAAGCCGGTCAGCGCGGTCCGGACCGCTGCGTCGGTCAGGCCGTCCGTCACCGCGGTCTCGAGGACCTCGCCCTCGGCGTCGTCGGTGGTGGTGGAGACCCCGAGCCGGATCGTCGCGGCGTACTTCTTGTCGGTGAGCGTCAGATGGCCGAGCAGGCGGGTCGCCCGGTTCAGGCCGAGCACCAGCACCCCGGTGGCCATCGGGTCGAGCGTGCCGGCGTGACCCACCTTCCGCGTGCCGGCCAGCCGGCGTACCGCCGCGACGACGTCGTGGGAGGTCATGCCGCCGGGCTTGTCGACGACGACGAGCCCGGACCCGCCGGCCAGGCCTGAGGAGCCGAGGGACGAGGCCTCTCGAAGGGTCACTCGTCCTCGCGGGGCTTCTTGTAGGGGTCGGGCTCACCGGCGTACGACGACCCGCGCAGCGACGCGGTCTCCTCGTCGAGCGCGCGCGCCCGGGCCAGCACCTCGTCGAGGTGACGGGCGTTCTCGGGGATCGCGTCGTGCACGAACGACAGCGTCGGCGCGTGCCGCATCCCGAGCTGCTTGGCGACCTCGGAGCGCAGCAGCCCCTTGGCCGACTCCAGCGCCGCGGCCGTGCTGACCATGTCGGTCGCCTCGCCGAGCACGGTGTAGAACACCGTCGCCTGCTGCGAGTCTCCCGTCACCCGGACGTCGGTCACGGTGACGAACCCGAGCCGCGGGTCCTTGATCCGACGCTCCAGCATCTCCGCCACCGTGACCTGGATCCGGTCGGCGATCTTGCGTACGCGTGGGCTGGTCATGGACTACTCCTGGTCTCACTGGTGGAGCGCTTCATCAGGTGAAGGCGTTGAACCGACACTTCTCCCGGTGAGCGCACCGAGAGAAGTGGCGGTTCGCCTGCATCACATGATGAAACTGTGGCGGACGCGATCAGGCGCGCGGGATCTCCTTCATCTCGAAGGCCTCGATCACGTCGCCCTCCTTGACGTCCTGGAAGTTCCGCAGCACCAGACCGCACTCGAAGCCCTCGCGGACCTCGGAGGCGTCGTCCTTCTCCCGCTTCAGGGAGGCCAGGTCGAGGTTGTCGGCCACGACCGCGCCGTCGCGGATCACGCGGACCTTGGCGTTGCGTCGGATGACACCGCTGGTGACCATGCAGCCGGCGATGTTGCCGACCTTCGACGAGCGGAAGATCGCCCGGATCTCCGCCTGGCCGAGGGTCGACTCCTCGAACTCCGGCTTGAGCATGCCCTTCAGGGCCGCCTCGATCTCCTCGATCGCCTGGTAGATGACCGAGTAGTAGCGGATCTCGACGCCTTCCTTGTCGGCCAGCTCGGTCGCCTTGCCCTGCGGGCGCACGTTGAAGCCGATGATGATCGCATCGGACGCCGCCGCCAGCATGACGTTGGTCTCGGTGATGGCACCGACCCCGCGGTCGATGACGCGCAGCGACACCTCGTCGCCGACGTCGATCTTGGCCAGCGAGTCCTCGAGCGCCTCGACCGAGCCGGACACGTCGCCCTTGAGGATGAGGTTGAGCTCCTGGCTCTCGCCCTTCTCCATGGAGGCCATGAAGTCCTCGAGGGTACGGCGCACCCGGCGCTGGGCCTGCATGGCCGCCCGCTCGCGAGCCTCACGCTTCTCGGCGATCTGACGGGCCATCCGGTCGTCCTCGACGACCAGGAAGTTCTGACCCGCACCCGGCACCGCCGACAGACCGAGGACCATCGCCGGCTGACCCGGGAAGATCTCGTCCATCGCCTCGCCGCGCTCGTCGAGCAGCGCCCGGACCCGGCCATGGGCCGGCCCGGCCACGATCGAGTCGCCGACCCGCAGCGTGCCGCGCTGGACCAGCACGGTCGCCACCGGGCCACGACCGCGGTCGAGGTGCGCCTCGACCACGAGACCCTGGGCGTCCTGCGTGGGGTTGGCGCGCAGATCCAGAGCCGCGTCGGCGGTCAGCACGATCGCCTCGAGCAGCTTGTCGAGGTTGAGCTCGGACTTCGCCGAGACGTCGACGAACATCGCGTCGCCGCCGTACTCCTCGGGCACCAGGCCGTAGTCGCTGAGCTGGCCGCGGACCTTGGTGGGGTCGGCGTCCGGCTTGTCGATCTTGTTGACGGCGACCACGATCGGCACGCCCGCCGCGCGGGCGTGGTTGAGCGCCTCCACGGTCTGCGGCATCACGCCGTCGTCGGCCGCGACCACGAGGACCGCGATGTCGGACGACTGCGACCCTCGCGCACGCATGGCGGTGAACGCTTCGTGACCAGGGGTGTCCAGGAAGGTGATCCAGCGCTCGCTGCCCTCGACCTCGGTCTCGACCTGGTAGGCACCGATGTGCTGGGTGATGCCTCCGGCCTCCTTGTCGACCACGTTGGCCGAGCGGAGGGCGTCGAGGAGCTTGGTCTTGCCGTGGTCGACGTGACCCATGACGGTCACCACCGGCGGCCGTACGACGAGATCGGCCTCGTCACCCTCGTCCGCACCGAACTCGAGGTCGAAGCCCTCCAGGAGCTCACGGTCCTCGTCCTCGGGCGAGACGACCTGGACGACGTAGTTGAGCTCCTCGCCGATCAGCTCGAGGGTCTCGTCGTTGACCGACTCGGTCGCGGTGACCATCTCGCCGAGCGAGAAGAGCATCTGCACCAGCGACGCCGCGTCGACGTTGATCTTCTCGGCGAAGTCGGTCAGCGAGGCGCCGCGGGCGAGACGCACGGTCTCGCCGTTGCCCTTGCGGACGCGCACGCCACCGATCGTCGGCGCCTCCATCTGCTCGAACTCCTGGCGACGGGCGCGCTTGGACTTGCGCCCGCGGCGCGACGGCCCACCGGGACGTCCGAAGGCGCCCTGGGTCTGGC
>JBAUWD010000056.1:0-3560 GCA_049583575.1 Nocardioides sp. | reverse complement strand
CCGAGCACGGTGCGGGTGGTGTGCGCCGCGCCGCCGCCGAATCCGACGAGGACCCCGGCCGCGCCGGTGCGCATCAGGTGCAGCGCCGCCTGGTACGTCGCGCACCCGCCGACGATCACCGGCACGTCGAGCTCGTAGATGAACTCCTTGAGGTTGAGCGGCTCGGCCTGACCGCTGACGTGCTCGGCACTCACCGTGGTGCCGCGGATCACGAACATGTCGACGCCCGCGTCGACCACGGTCTTGGCGAACTCCTTGGTGCGCTGTGGGCTGAGCGCGCCGGCCACGGTCACACCGGCGTCGCGCATCTGCCGCAGCCGCGCGGAGATGAGCTCGGCCTTGACCGGCTCGGCGTACATCTCCTGCATCCGGCGTACGGCGGGCCCGCCGTCCAGCTCGGCGATCTCGGCGAGCAGGTCGGACGGGTCGTCGTACCGGGTCCAGAGCCCCTCGAGGTTGAGCACCCCGAGGCCGCCGTACCGCCCGAGGGCGATCGCGGTGTCCGGTGACATCACGGAGTCCATCGGGGCGGCGACGATCGGGAGCTCGAACCGGTAGGCGTCGATCTGCCAGGCGACGTTGACCTCCTCGGGGTCGCGGGTGCGCCGGCTGGGGACGACGGCGATGTCGTCGAAGGAGTAGGCCCGGCGCCCGCGCTTGGCGCGGCCGATCTCGATCTCGGTCACGTCGTCAGCGTATCGGCGGCAGCTGTTGCAGGTCTCACACCGGTCGACGGGTAAAGGATCCGGCGTTCTCCGGCGCCGTGGCACGGGGGCCTGCGACCGTTTTTCCTCCACCCCAGAACGGAGCAAGCCATGCCATTTCCCGGAGAGACGCGGCGCGGCCGCCGGCTCGTCGGGTCGATGGTCGTGGCCGTCGCGGCGCTGAGCCTGGTGGGCCTGGCGTCGCCGTCGTCGTACGCCGACGACGACTATCCCTACCGTGGTCTGGGGAAGTGTCCGCTGGTGCCCCTGCCGCATCCGACGAAGCCGCCGGGCAAGCCCGGCCGGCCGCCCAAGCCGGGCCACCCGCAGCAGCCAGGGCATCCGAACGGTCCCGGCGGCCCGAACCGGCCGCCCACGACGCCTCCGCCGCCCCGTGAGTGCGCGAAGCACATCTGGTACTACCAGGGCACCTACGGCGACCCCTGGGGCTTCGCCCTGCGCAACTGCACGAGCTTCGTGGCGTGGCGACTCCGCGAGACGAACGGCCTCGCGGACTTCTCGAACCACATGTCCGGAGGCTCGTGGGGCGACGCCCGGCACTGGGACAACAACGCACGCCGGCTCGGCTACCTCGTCGACCACGTACCGGCCGTCGGGGCGGTCGCGCAGACGGACCACGGCCGGATCGGCCACGTCGCCTGGGTCTCCGCCGTGGGCGAGGGCACGGTCACGGTCGAGGAGTACAACTACTACGTGGCCGGCGGCTACGACGTCCGCACGGTCCCGACCTCGGACTTCCGCTACCTCCACGTCGCCGACACCGCACCCGCGCCGACTCTCGGCTCCACCCGCGCAGCCGCCACCGCCGTCGACGCACAGGGTGGCACCTGGACGGCTCGTACGACCTCGCAGGGCGACCTGACGGTACGGCGACCATCCGGCGCCCTGAACCGGCTCGGCCCGCGTGGCTCCTGGTCTCCCGAGGCCGCACCGTCGATCGTCGTCGACGCCCGCGGTCGGGTGACGGTCGCGGCGGTCACGCAGGACGGCCGCGTGCTCCTCACCCACACCGGCGGCACCTCGTCGTCGCGCTGGAGCCGGCTCCTGTCGGTCGGCGACCGTGGCTGGTCGACGACGTCGACGCCGGCGTTGGCCGAGGACGGCCATGGCCGGGTGCGGCTCGTCTCGGTCTCCGCCGGCGGTGACCTGGTCGAGCGACACAGCTCGAGCAGGCGGTCCGACGGCTGGAGCCGAGGGGACCGGATGGGTCTGCCCGGGTCCTGGTCGCCCCAGTCCTCGCCTGCCGTGACCACCGACCGGTCGGGTCGCTCGTGGCTGGTCGCGGTCACGCGTGGCGGTAGGCTGCTCGCCCGGCACACCGGGACCCACGGCACCCGCTGGAAGAGCTTCGACCCGGTGGACCACAGGTCGTGGTCGGTGACGTCCAGCCCGGCACTCGAACAGGCTCCCGGCGGCCGCCTCACGCTGGCCTCGGTGACCGCGCGGGGCACGTTGCTCACCCGGTCCACCGGAGGCCGCTCGAGCCGGTGGCACCACGTGCGGCGGGTGGACGGCCTCTGGTCGCCGTACGCGTCCCCGGCGCTCGTGGCCGACGCCACCGGACGGCTCTGGCTCGCCGCCGTGGGCCACGACGGCAGCCTCGTCGTGCGCTCCACTGCTCCGGAAGGCACTCGGTGGCACCGCCCCCGCACGCTGGGCCCGGCCGCGTGGTCGGTGACGGACAGCCCGGCCCTGACGACGTCCTCCGGTGCCGAGATGCGGGTCGCCGCGCGGACCGCCGACGGCCGGACGGTCTGGCGGTACGCCTCCGGGCACCATCCGGCGCTCGCCGGCGGGCTGCGCCCGTTCGGCCGCGGGGTCGCCGACCTCTTCCCCTGACCGAGGTCCGCACGCCGACGGGTCAGCCCACGCGGACCTCGTCGCCGACGCGGATCGTGCCCGGCTCGACCACCTCCAGGTAGACCGCCAGGCACATCTGTCTGCTGTCGCTGAGCGACGTCAGCCACCGCCCCGCCGGCGGGAGGCCCTCCTGCGCGATGTCGATCATCCGGCAGCGCTCGACACGGCGTACGACGCGCAGCCGTGCCGTACCGACGGCGAGCACTCCTGACCACCGCTCCTCGACGAACGCCTCGCTGGTGTCGACGACGAGGTTGGGCCGGAGCCTGCGGCGGTCGGCGTCGACGCCGAGGTGCTCGCGGCACCAGTCGAGCGAGGCGGTGCCGACCAGGGAGAGCTGGCCGGCGTCCTGATGGCCGGCGTCCTGATGGCCGGCGTCCTGGTCGCATCCTCGGCCAGCACCCGGACCGGGTCGCCCATCGCGTCGCTCAGGGCATGATCGAGGGCGTCGTCGCCCACGCGCCACTCGCCACCGCGGCCAGAGACGCGGACGCCCTCGTCCGTCGTCCGGGCGGCGAAGTCGAAGACCGCGTCGCGGCGCCGGAACCGGTGGCTGTGCTTGCCGGAGGACAGCTTCCCGTCGCTGTCGACCACGGCGTACCAGCGGTCACCGGTGAGGCCCCGGGCGTCGACCTCGACGGAGCCGAGCGCCTCGCCCGCCATGGACTTGACCGGGTAGCGGCGGATCTCGTGGAGGACGGGAGGCACGGACGCCACGCTAGCCATCCGCGGCGACGCCTCCGGTCTCGGACACGATCCCGTCGCGGGCGGCCAGCCGGACCGCCTGCGCCCGACTCGGCACGCCGAGCTTGGCGAGCACCGCCGACACGTGATGGTCGACGGTGCGCTCGGACAGCACCATCGAGGCGGCGATCTCGGAGTTGCGCAGCCCGGACGCGAGCAGACCGAGCACCTCCAGCTGGCGCGGCGTGAGTGCGTACGGCGTGCGCGCGGTGGTCGCTCGGGGCCCGCGGG
>JBAUWD010000055.1:0-7990 GCA_049583575.1 Nocardioides sp. | reverse complement strand
AGCACGGCGTCCCGGAAGACGGCCGCGTTGTTGACCCAGCCGGTCAGCCGTCCCAGCTCGCCGGCTCGCGCCGCGGCCTCCTGGGCGACCGCGTGATCGGCCGCGCTCCCGAGCACCGCCTGCACCCGAGGCAGGGCCTCGGCCCAGCCGAGGGACTCCCGGTCGAGCTCGACGACCACGACTGCGCCGTCGTGGGCGAGCCGTTCGGTGATCGCGCGACCCACGCCGCGACCACCACCGGTGACGACGTACGACGCGTGCGACCCGCTCATCCGGCCATCGGCCTCAGCGGCCTCGGGATCTCGAGACGCGTCGCACGCCTCGTCGCGCGCGGCGATCCGTGTCGATGCTCCTCGATCTCCTCGGCTGTCGCCGAGCCCGGACTGCCATCGGCCTCAGCGGCCTCGGAGGTTGCCGCGCATCCCCTTCATGGAGGTGGGGACCGGACCCTTGGGCAGGGGTACGGCGGGCCGCGAGGCGTCGATCGCCTTGAGCCGGGCCAGGATGTCGGTGATCTCAGCGGGCTTGACCTGCCGCTTCATCTTCTGCACGTGGCGCGCCAGCTTGGCCAGCGGTATCTGGCCGCCGCTCTCGTCGCTGCCGCAGACGATCTCGTGGACCGGCGCGTCGGTGGCGACCCGCTCGTGGCGCCGGCGCTCCGAGGCCAGCAGGCCCTTGACCCGTCCGGGGTTGCCCTCGCCGACCAGGACGATGCCCGGCGGGCCGACGACGCGGTGCACGACGTCCTGCTGCTTGTTGAACGCGATGGCGTGGTCGACCGTCCAGCCGCGCTTGAGCAGGCCGAGGGCGCCGGCGGCCGCGCCGGTCTGGCCCTCCATCTGGCTGTAGACCGCCTTCTGCGCGCGGCGGGAGAACACCACGAGGCCGGCGAGCACGCCGAGCATCAGGCCACCGATGATCGACACCACCAGGGCGAAGACGTTGTGTCGTCCGATGATCAGCCAGAACACGCCGAACCCGACGACCGCGGCGAGCAGGCCCGCACCCCCGACCCAGCGACCGATGGCCGGGTCGCTGCGCTTGGCCATCGTGTAGGTCTGAGCGAACTGCTGGCGCCTCGAGAGCTTCTCGGGCTCGGTAGGCGGGGGGCTCTTGGCCATGACAGGTGCTACTCCGTGCTCGCGTGCGGTGGGTGGTGGTCAGGCCGGCGTGCGTGCCGACATGGCCTGACGGTACAGCCGCCCGGCCCGGTACGACGAACGCACCAGCGGCCCCGACAGCACGCCGGAGAAGCCGACCTCCTCGGCCTCCTCGGCCAGCTCGACGAACTCCTCGGGCCTGACCCAGCGCTCGACGGGGTGGTGGCGCGCCGACGGCCGGAGGTACTGGGTGATGGTGACCAGCTCGCAGCCCGCCGCGTGCAGGTCGCGCAGGGCCTCGCTGACCTCCTCGCGGGTCTCGCCCAGGCCGAGGATCAGGTTGGACTTGGTGACCAGCCCGAACTCGCGCGCGGCCGTGAGCACGCCGAGCGAGCGGTCGTAGCGGAACGCCGGACGGATGCGCTTGAAGATCCGGGGCACCGTCTCGACGTTGTGGGCCAGCACCTCGGGCCGGCTCTCGAACACCTCGGCCAGCAGGTCGGGCGCGCCGTTGAAGTCGGGGATGAGGTTCTCCACACCGGTGACGCCCCACTCGTTGTCGGCAGTCAGCTCGTGGATGGCGCGCACCGTCTCGGCGTACAGCCAGGCACCGCCGTCGGGGAGGTCGTCGCGGGCGACGCCGGTGATGGTGGCGTAGCGCAGCCCCATCTTCTGCACGCTCTCGGCGACCCGGCGCGGCTCGTCACGGTCGAGCGGCTGGGGCTTGCCGGTGTCGATCTGGCAGAAGTCGCAGCGGCGCGTGCACTGGTCGCCGCCGATCAGGAACGTCGCCTCGCGGTCCTCCCAGCACTCGAAGATGTTGGGGCAGCCCGCCTCCTGGCACACGGTGTGCAGGCCCTCGGACTTCACCAGCGACTGGAGAGCGGTGTACTCCGGACCCATTTTCGCGCGGGTCTTGATCCACTCCGGCTTGCGCTCGATCGGGGTCTCGGCGTTGCGGACCTCGAGGCGCAGCAGCTTGCGGCCGTCGGGGCGGGTGGGGGACGCAGTCACGTCGATCCATGCTACCCGTCACCCGGGCGCATCCCGGGCTCAGTCCTCGCCGATGTCCTCGAACCACACCTCGGGCTTCTCCGCGATGAACCGCGACATCAGCTCGACGCACTCGGGGTCGTCGAGCAGCACCACCTCGACGCCGTTCTCGGCGAGCCAGTCGTGCCCTCCGTAGAACGTGCGGGCCTCCCCGATCACGACCCGTGAGATCCCGAACTGCCGGATGAGCCCCGAGCAGAACCAGCACGGCGACAGCGTCGTGGCCATCGTCGTACCGCGGTAGCTGCGCTGGCGTCCGGCGTTCTTGAACGCTGCGGTCTCGCCGTGCACCGACGGGTCGTCGTCCTGCACGCGCCGGTTGTGGCCGCGCCCCAAGAGCGTCCCGTCGGCGCCGAACAGCGCCCCGCCCACCGGTACGCCGCCCTCGGCCAGGCCGGCGCGGGCCTCCTCGACCGCGACCGCGAGCATCTCCCGGTCCGAGGTCATGCCTCCGCGCCGTACTCGGGAAGCAGGCGCTCCAGACCCAGGTAGATCACGGCGGCGATGGCGAACCCGGCCAGGAACGTGATGTCACCCAGGTGCGGGTGGTGCCGGACCAGCCGGCCGACGTACTCCGTCTGGTTGGAGAACAGCCAGATGGACAGCACCATGCCCACGCCCATCGCGATCGCGCCGCGCGGGTTGTGGAACCCGTTCTTGAGGGCGAGGTGGGTGACGTCCTGCCCCTGCCGTCGCCACCGGTCGACGAGGACGACGCCGAGCCACGGGCCGATCCAGTAGGCGATCACGAGCAGGAAGTTCTCGTAGTTCTCTCCCGCGTTCTTGATGCCAAACAGGGCGAGCACGAAGCCGCAGACGCCGAAGACGACGGCCACGATCGCGCGCGCCCGGTGCACGGGCAGCCGGATCCCCAGCGCGAGGGCGGACATCGCCCCGGAGTAGATGTTGAGGGCGTTGGCGCACACCGCGCCGACGGCGATGCACAGCAGGGTGAGCTTGCCGATCCAGGTCGGCATCAGCCCGGTGTAGATGCCCGGGTCGACGCAGACCTTGCCGCACGCTGTGCCGGCCGCCGAGACCATGGCCGCGCCGGCCGCCTCGAGCACCACGCAGGAGATGAAGACGCCCAGGCCGGCGAAGACGCCGACGGCCACGGCGCTCACGTCGCGTGCGAGGTAGCGGGTGTAGTCCGAGGCGTAGGGGTTCCAGCCGCACGCGTAGCCGAACGCCGCGGCGGTCTCGATCAGGAACGCACCGGGGATCGGGTGACCGCCGGCGCCGAGGTGCGCCTTGTGGAAGATGATCGCCGCACCGATCAGGAACACGACCGCCAACAGCGGGAACGCGATCCGCTCGAAGACGTGCACGAGGTTGTGGCCGAGGTAGGCCACCGCGAGCTGCGCGACCACGATCACCAGCAGGCACAGCCACTTGGGCAGACCGCTGACGAGGGCGTGCAGGGCGAGGGCGCCGCTGATGGAGTTGACGGCGAACCACCCGATGCCGGCGACCACCGAGTTGATGCCGGCGGGCAGCGTGTTGCCGGTCGGGTCGAACGCCGTACGGCCCAGCACCATCTGGCACAGGCCCGAGGGCGGACCCCAGCTGGACAGGACACCGTGCGTCAGCGAGCCCAGCCCGGTGCCGAGCACGATCGCCGCGACGGTCTGCCAGAACGACAGCCCGAAGAAGTACGGCCCGATGATCCCGACGCCGATCGTGGCGAACTCGAGGTTGGGTGAGGTCCACGTCCACAGCAGGTTGACCGGGCGGCCGTGCCGCTCGCTGTCGGGGATGATCTCGACCCCGCCGGGTTCGACGGCGACGGTCTTGTGGCCGTAGTGCTCGGCGGCGATGGGGTTGGACGCGAGGTCGTCGGTGAGGGACACAAGCGCATCGTGGACCTCTCGGGCCCCCCTGGCGAGAGGGCGCGGCGACTTTTTTCTCGGTGCCACCGCCGGGCCCGTGGCCCGGACGGGTCGTACGACGCTGGGGCGGTGGCGGCCGGCCCGGCGCCGTTGGACGACGCCGTCGCACCCTCCGGGAGGGACGGCCTGCCGCCTCTGCTGAGGGTCCGGTCAGCACCCCGCGTGCGTGAACACGCACATCCGAGCCACCAGAACGCGGTCGGCGCGCTCCACCTGCCGGACGCCGGCGGCGGCCGAGTCGCGGGTCCACTCGCCGCTGTCCACGACCGCCAGCACGGCGCGGCCGACCCGGGTGAAGACCAGCACCGAACCGCCCGGCTGTCCCCCGGTCAGCGTCTCGGAGAAGCTCGCCACGACATGCGGTACGCCGGCGTCCGCGTCGCCGTGCAGCGTGACGTCCATCGCGGCCTCCCCGGCGGTGGCGGGCAGCCGGTGACAGTGCGCGGCGTCGACGCGGACCTGCTCGGCGACGGCGGAGGCGGTGGCCGCGTCCGGGTAGACCGCCAGCTCGCGGGTCACGCCCAGCTCTGGTCCGAGCTGCTCGACCACCAGCCGGTCGACGGCCGGACCGGGCCAGGCATCACGCCAGCACACCTGCTGCAGGCGGATGCCCGGCACACCACGTTTCGGTGCGGAGACCGTGGTGTCGCCGCCCGCGGCCAGTCCGTGCGCCAGCGGGAAGTCGTCCGGGATGCCGGTGGCGTTCGGCTGGGTCGTGGAGGTGGAGGTCGTCGGTGTGGGGGTCCCGGTGGGCGTCGACGTCGCCGAGCCCGGGCCGGAGGCCGACTGCCGGTGGTCGCCGCAGCCGGCCAGCACGACGGCCAGCACGACGGCCAGCAGAGCCACCAGCGTGGCGGGGTGGACGAGGGAGCGGACTCTCGGCTCGGTCATGCCAGTGAGACCCGCGAGACGACCGAGTGGTTGCGGCGAGGTGGGCGCAACCTCCGTGAGGCTCGGCGAACGCGCGAGGACGTCGAGCCACCCCGGACGCAGGATCGGCCTCGCGCGGTCTGGAATACTCCCGGGGTGACGAGAGGGGCGGGGGAACAGCGTCGGGCCGAGCCCGGCGGCGGAGTCAGCCTGGTCATGGTCGTCGTGGTGACACAGGTCGTGGTGGCGCTGCTGACCGCGACCGCGGTGTACGCCGGATGGCGACACCTGGACGCCAATCTCCGGGCCGGTGCCAGCATCCAGCACCCGCGCGAGAAGCCGATCCCCCAGAGGGACCGGCAGGTACCGAACGCTCCGCTCAACATCCTGGTGCTCGGCACCGACAGCCGCGCGGGCGCCGGTGACTCGATCGACGGTGAGGCCGGCTGCAACTGCTCCGACACCACGATCCTGGTGCATCTCTCGGCCGACCGGTCGTCGGCGTACGCCGTCTCGATTCCGCGCGACGCCCTGGTGAAGCCCGTCGCCTGCACCCACGACCACCAGTACCTGGACACCGGCCTGGTGGAGTGGAACCAGGCCTACTCCGCCGGCGGTGCGGCCTGTACGGCGCAGCAGCTGCAGCAGGACTTCCACGTCTACGTCGACGACTACGTCGTGATCGACTTCGCCGGCTTCAGGAACATGGTGAACGCCATCGGGGGTGTCAACGTGTGCATCCCCTTCGAGCTGTCCGACCCGACGTACGCGAAGGTCACCTTCGCGCCGGGGAGCTCGGTCCACCTCGACGGCGACCGGGCGTTGGCATACGTCCGGCTCCGCCACGTGCTCGCCGGCACCGACATCGGCCGGATCAGGCGGCAACAGGAGTTCGTGGCGGCGATGACCGACAAGCTCGTGTCGGCGGGCACGCTGACCCGGCCCGACCGGCTCTACCGGTTCGCGGACGCGCTGACGAGGTCGATCACCACCAACCCCGAGATCGCACACGTCAGGACGCTGATCGACCTCGCCCGCCAGTTCCGCGGCATCGACCTGCACAGGATCCGGTTCGTCACCCTGCCCAACCGGATCTACGACGTACCGCGCAGCGACGAGCGCTGGGGGCGCGTCGAGATCCTGCCCGCGGCACACCGCCTGATGGGGATGGTCGCCCGCGACCTGCCACTCCACGCCGTCACCCGCGGCTCGGTGAGCGCAGCCCACCGGCGGAAGCACACCAGCGAGGAGGCCAAGGCCGAGGCCGCTGCCGCGGGCGTCTGCGCCTAGCGACGTCCTGACCGCGGTCAGCCCGAGCGGCCGAACACCGGCACACGCGGACCACGGCCCGGCTCCGGGCGCGGCTCGTAGTCAGGCGTCGGGGTGTACGGCGTCCAGGCCAGGAGGTCGGTCAGGTGCCGGCGCACGCTCGGCAGCACCTCCGCGACCGTGACGTCGCGACCCAGCTCCGCGGTCAGCGAGGTCACCCCGGCGTCGGCGATGCCGCAGGGCACGAACCGGTCGTACCACGCCAGGTCGACGTCGCAGTTCAGGGCGAAGCCGTGCATGGTGACGCCGCGAGCGACCCGGATGCCGAGGGCGGCGATCTTCCGCTCCGGACGGATCCCCGACGCCGCGAGCCAGACCCCGCTGCGGCCGGGCACGCGCGCCGTGTCGAGCCCCAGGTCGGCGCAGACCGCGATCACGGCCTCCTCGACCCGGCGTACGTAGTCGACGACCTTGACGTGGTCCGGCAGCCGGACGATCGGGTAGCCGACCAGCTGGCCGGGACCGTGGAACGTGATCAGGCCACCGCGGTCGACGTCGATGACCGGCGCCCCACCCGGGTCGACGGGTCGGTCGCCGGGGGAGGTGCGCTTGCCGGCCGTGAACACCGGCGGGTGCTCGAGGAGCCAGACGGTGTCGGGGCGTTCGCGCGCGACGACCTGCTCGTGGAGCCGGCGCTGGGTGTCCCAGGCGGCGAGGTAGTCGACGGCCTCCGCACCGAACCCACCCTCGCGGAACGCCAGCTCGCTCACGCCCTCGACCCTAGCGCGCGACCGACGAACGAGAGCTGGGCCGGCAGCATCCGGGTCCAGTAGGCGTCGTCGTGCGCGCCGGGCTGGAACGTGGTGGTCACCGGGCGGCGGAACCCGGCCACGTACGCCTTGTCGGCGGCGTTGAACGGGTCGTCGGTACCGCAGTCGAGCCGCACCGCGATCCCGTCCAGCTCGGACTGGTGGCCGAAGACCGTGTAGCGCTCGTACTCCGCCGCGTCGGCGAAGCCGGACGCCGAGGCGTCGGCCGCGTCGGTCCACAGCGCTGCGCTGAGCGCGGCGCAGGCACGCACATGGGCCGCGCCGCGGATCCCGGCCAGGCGCAGGGCGCCGTACCCGCCCATCGACCACCCCTGGAACGCGAGCCGGTCGGTCCGCAGGCCCTGGTGGGCCAGCACGGGCAGGAGCTCGTCGAGCACCATCGCGCCGGCGTCCTCTCCCGTCGGACGCGGGTGCCAGTACGTCGTACCGCCGTCGACGGTCGCGACCGCGAACCGGGGTACGCCGCCCGCGACGGCCGCGGGCAGGAACCGGTCCATGCCGAGATCGGTGACGGCAGTCGTGTGGTCGCCGCCCAGGCCGTGCAGGCAGACCAGCACGGGCAGCCTCTCGGCGCGCTGGCCGGGGTAGATGACCGACCAGCCGGTCTCGGCCCCGAGCCGGTGCTCGGACACGAAGGATCCGCTGACCACCTTCCCCGGTCGTACGTCCGGGATGTGTCCGGCCGGCCCGGTCAGGCCGAGCGCCTCGCGCAGGCGGGTGCGTCCGGGAAGGACACCCTCGTCGACCGCGACGCCGGCCGCGACGACAGCCGCGCACGCGCCACCTGCGCCCAGCAGCACCGTGCGTCGGGAGACGGCCATGCGCCCACGGTAGGAGCCTGTGGAGAGCGACTGCGGGGAGCGCGCGAGTGGGGCCATAGTGGTCGGATGCGGGCTCGGACGCTTTGGTTGCTGTCGGTCGCGCTCACGGTGGCGGTCGTCGCGGTCGCCGTGCTCGCCGGGCCCGGGCACCACCACGC
>JBAUWD010000054.1:0-3788 GCA_049583575.1 Nocardioides sp. | reverse complement strand
CTCGGACGCTGTCCGAGCGGGCCGTCCTCGCTCAGGCCTCGATGACGACGGGGATGATCATCGGGCGTCGCTTCAGCTCGCGGTTGACCCAGCGGCCGACGACGCGGCGTACGGTCTGCTGGAGCTGGTAGGGGTCGTCGACGCCCTCGCGGAGGGCGGCGTCGAGCGCGTCGATGATCGGCTGCTTGATGTCGTCGAAGGTCTTGTCGTCCTCGGCGAAGCCACGGGCGTGGATCTCGGGCCCGCTCGAGACCTTGCCGCTCACCGAGTCGATCACCACGATCACCGAGACGAAGCCCTCCTCGCCGAGGATCCGGCGGTCCTTGAGGTCGGACTCGGTGATGTCGCCGATGTTGGAGCCGTCGACGAAGACGTAGCCGCAGTCGACCTTGCCGGCGATGTTCGCGACGCCGTCGACGAGGTCGACGACGACGCCGTCCTCGGCGATCACGACGTTCTCGACCCCGGTGGCCCTGGCGAGCCTGGCGTTGGCCTTCATGTGGCGGTACTCCCCGTGCACGGGCACGACGTTGCGCGGCTTGACGACGTTGTAGGCGTAGAGGAGCTCGCCCGCGCTGGCGTGACCGGAGACGTGGACCATCGCGTTGCCCTTGTGCACGACGTTCGCCCCGAGGCGGGTGAGCCCGTTGATGACCTTGTAGACCGCGTTCTCGTTCCCGGGGATCAGCGAGCTGGCGAGGATGACGGTGTCGCCCTCCTCGATGTGCACGAAGTGATGGTTGCGCTGCGCGATCCGGCTGAGCGCCGACATGGGCTCACCCTGGCTGCCCGTGGAGATCAGCACCTGACGCTCCGGGGGGAGGTCGGCGAGATCCTTCGCGTCGACCATGACGCCCGGTGGGACGTGCAGATAGCCGAGGTCCTGGGCGATGCCCATGTTGCGGACCATGGAGCGCCCGACGTACCCGCACTTGCGGCCGTGGGCGACCGCGGCGTCGAGGATCTGCTGCACGCGGTGCACGTGCGAGGCGAAGCAGGCCACGATGATCCGCTGGTCGCTGCCGCTGAAGACCCGGTCGAGGACGGGCGCGATCTCCTGCTCCGACGTGGTGAACCCGGGCACCTCGGCGTTGGTGGAGTCGGTGAGGAACAGGTCCACGCCCTCCTCACCCAGCCGCGCGAACGCGCGCAGGTCGGTGATCCGGCCGTCCATCGGGAGCTGGTCCATCTTGAAGTCTCCGGTGTGGAGCACCAGCGCGGTGCCGGTCCGGATGGCGACCGCGAGTGCGTCGGGGATGGAGTGGTTGACCGCCACGAACTCCAGCTCGTAGGGGCCGAGGGTGAGGCGGTCTCCGGCCCTCACCGTGTGGTGGACCGTCTCCTTGAGGCGGTGCTCGCGCAGCTTGGAGTCGAGCAGGGCCAAGGTGAGCTCGGAGCCGACGAGCGGGATGTCGCCGCGCTCGCGCAGGAGGTACGGCGTGGCGCCGATGTGGTCCTCGTGACCGTGGGTCAGCACCAGCGCCTCGACGTCGCCGAGGCGGTCCCTGATCGCTTCGAAGTCGGGAAGGATCAGGTCCACGCCAGGGTGGTGCTCCTCGGGGAAGAGCACCCCGCAGTCGACGATGAGCAACCGCTCGTCGTACTCGAAGACGGTCATGTTGCGGCCGACCTCGCCGAGCCCGCCGAGCGGGATGACCCGGAGCCCTCCCTTCGGCAGTGCGGAGGGCGCGGAGAGCTCGGGATGTGGGTGACTCAAGGGGTTCTCGTCTCAGATGTGGTGGGTCAGAGCAGGTGGGAGGCCTCGAGGCCGGCGCGGAGCGCGGCGACCTCGTCGTCGGTGAGGGGGACCAGTGGCCCGCGGACGTTGCGGTTGTCGAGGACGCCGAGCAGCTGGAGCGCCGCCTTGGCGGTGGTGGCGCCGTAGTTGGGCACGCCCATCATGGCGCGGGTCGCCGGCAGGAGCGTGGTGTAGGTCTTGAGGGCGGCCGCGGTGTTGCCGTCGAGGAAGTCCTCGATCATGCTGCGGAGCTGGTGGCCCGCGGCGTGGCCGACGACGCTGATCACGCCGCTCGCGCCGTGGGCGAGCCAGCCGAGGTTGGCCACGTCGTCGCCGCTGTAGATCGAGTAGCCGAGCTGCCGGAGCTCGACGCCTCGTGCGTAGTCGCCGACGGCGTCCTTGACCGCCACCACGTTGTCGCTCTTGACCGCGGCGTAGGTCTCGACGCTGATCTGGGTCGCCGTGCGCCCGGGGACGTCGTACAGGATCACCGGGGTGCCGGTGGCGGAGGCGACCTGCTGGAAGTGGTGGAGGACGCCCGCCTGCCCCGGCTTGTTGTAGTACGGCGTCACCAGCAGCAGCGCGTCCGCACCGAGCTTCTCGGCCTGCTGCGCCAGCTCGATGCTGTGGGCGGTCGCGTTGCTCCCCACGCCGGCCACCACCGTGGCCCGGCCACCGACGGCGTCCTTGACCGCGCGCAGGATGTCGCCCGACTCGGCCAGGCTGGTCGTCGGACTCTCGCCGGTCGTGCCGCTGACCACGACGCCGTCGTGGCCGTGCTCCACCAGGTGGTGGGCGATGGCGGCGGTGGCGTCGAGATCCACCGCGCCGTCGTCGGTGAACGCCGTGGCCATGGCCGTGAGCATCCGCCCGAAAGGCGCCGGGGACGTCATGGGAGCAGGCTACTCGGCGCGGTCGGTGACATGGTGCCGGTCGCGCCCACGACTCCGAACGAGGTCACACGTGGGGCATGACCTCGGCGGCGAGCAGCTCGAGGTGGTCGAGGTCGTGGAGGTCGAGGCACTGGAGGTACACGCGCTGCGAGCCCAGCGCGGCGTACCGGCCGATCCGGTCGACCACCTCGGCCGGGGTGCCGGCGAGGGCGTTCGCGCGCAGGTCCTCCGGGGTGCGGCCGATCACGTCCGCGCGTCGGCGCACCTCGGCCTCGTCCCCGCCGCAGCAGATCGTGTGGGCGTTGGAGTGGACCAGCGAGTCGGGGTCGCGGCCGATCGCCTCGCACGCCGCGCGGACCCGAGCGATCTGCTGCTGTGACTCCTCGAGCCCGACGAACGGGAGGTTGAACTCGGCGGCGTAGCGCGAGGCGAGCGCCGGGGTGCGCCTCGCGCCCTTGCCGCCGATGATCAGCGGCGGGTGCGGCCGCTGCACCGGCTTCGGCAGGCCCGGCGAGTCGGTCACGGAGTAGTGGACGCCCTCGAAGCCGAACGTCTCACCGTCGGGTGTGGTCCAGAGCCCCGTCACGATCGCCAGCTGCTCCTCGAGCCGGTCGAAGCGCTCACCGGTCGACGGGAACGGGATCGCGTAGGCCGCGTGCTCGGCGTCGTACCACCCGGCCCCGATGCCGAGCTCGAGGCGGCCGTCGCTCATCCGGTCGACCTGGGCCACCGCGATCGCCAGCGGCCCGGGGTACCGGAACGTCGCCGAGGTCATCATCGTGCCGAGCCGGATCGTGCTCGTCTCGCGGGCCAGGCCGGCCAGCGTGACCCACGAGTCGGTCGGGCCCGGGCGCCCGTCGACACCCATCGCGAGATAGTGGTCGGACCGGAAGAACGCCCCGAAGCCGAGCTCCTCGGCCCGGCGCGCGACGGCCAGCTGGTCGTCGTACGTGGCGCCCTGCTGGGGTTCGACGAAGATGCGCAGCTCCATGGGGCCAGCCTGGCACGGGCCTCAGGAGTCTGGCCGGCCGCCCGTCGTACGGCAGGCGGCGGCGGCCAGGGCGTGGCCGTCGCGCAGGCACACGGCCGGTGGGGCATCGCGAGCGCGGGCGGCGAGGAACCCGGCGGCGAACGCGTCGCCGGCGCCGGTGGTGTCG
>JBAUWD010000053.1:0-2138 GCA_049583575.1 Nocardioides sp. | reverse complement strand
GGGGGAGCCCGGCCGTCGGTGCGGTCGCGCTGCTGCTGGTCGTGGCCGTGCCGAACGCCGTGCTGACCGTGCTCGCGTGGCGCGGCGATCGCCGTACGGGTAGCGCCGCCGTGGCGACCGGCCTCGTCCTGGTCGGGTGGATCGTGGTGGAGCTGGCGTTCATCCGCGAGCTCAGCTTCTTCCATCCGCTCTACGCCGCGATCGGTCTCGCCATGGTGTGGCTGGGCCGGCGAGCGGCGGATCCTGCGTGAGGTCAGGCACGCGGGGTGCCCAGGGCCCGCACGACCACGGGGATCACGACCGCGGCCGCGATGAGGTGGCCCACGGCCAGGATCAGGCGGGTGGCCTCGGTGGTGTGGGAGGCCGTGAGCGGAAAGGCGAGCGAGACGCCGGTGAGCGCGAGCGCCGCTCGGAGGAACGTCCTCGCCGGGTGTGAGGCCCAGCGCGCGACGGCCGCGGCGAGAAGGGTGCCGAGGAACCCGCTGAACAGCACGCCGACGGCGAAGCTCGCCGCAGTGATGGGTGCCGCCTGGGCGGCGCCGTGGTCGGCCGCCTGCATCGGGCCGTGGATCGCGACCGCGGCGGCGCCGTACCCGAGCAGGACGACGGCCCCCGCTGCGGCTCCGGTGACGCCGCCGACCAGGGCGCGGCCCACGGACGGACGCGGGCGGGTGTCGGTGTGGCTGGATGAGGGGTGGAGCTGCGTTGCGGTCATCACGATCTCCTCGGTGGGTGAGCCGCACCCGGACGGTGCGGCGCTGCCCGTACGTCGTACCGGCCCGCACACTTTCGACACGGGTGGTCGTCAGGAGTCGGGAGTGGGTGGGTCGCCGGCGACCTCGCGGGCCCAGGCCGCGTGCTGGCGACGGGCCCATCGCAGGGGGACGCGACCGGTCAGCATGCCCGTCATCGCGTGGGGGTCGCGGACGGCCATCCAGATGTGGCCGGCGACGAGCAGGCCGAGCGCCAGGGCGAACCAGTCGTGGACGAACGTCCCGCCGCTGCGCCAGGGCAGGGGGGTCAGCCTCGTGAAGTACATGACCGTGCCCGACAGCAGCAGGGCCGCGACGGAGCCGAGGGACAGCGACGCGTTGAGCTTCTGGCCCGCGTTGAACTTGCCGACCTCGATCCTGCCGTCGCGGCGCGTCCGCGAGCGGAGCCACGCCCAGTCGCGGGAGGTGAACCGGTTCAGCCGCCGAGCGTCGTCGCGGTAGGACCGACTCACGATCCCGGCCAGCAGCGGCACGGGGAGCGCGAAGCCGGAGTAGACGTGGATCTGCTCGACGACGTAGCGGTGACCCACGAGCACCGCGAGCGACCCGTTGTAGAGGATCGCCGCGGTGAGGATGCACACGACCATGAGGGCCCCGGTCAGGCCGTGGACCCAGCGCGAGCCGGGGCCGAAGCGGTCGATCATCGGGCCCGTCGCGGGTAGGTCGACCTCAGGTGCGCTCATCGATGCTGCGCCCGTTGGAGGAGCCGACGAACCCGTCCACGTCGTACCCGCGATGCTCCCAGTAGCCCGGGACCACCTGCTCGGTCACCTCGATGCCGGAGAGCCACTTCACGCTCTTGTAGCCGTACATCGGGGCGACGTACAGCCGCACCGGCCCGCCGTGGTCGTGGCTCACGTCGCCGCCGAGCATGGTGAGCGCGACGATGCAGTCGGGCAGCCGGGCCTGGTCGAGGGTCAGGCTGTCGGTGTAGGTGCCGTCGTACGACGTGAGCCGGATCGCGTGGCCCTCGGGACGGACCCCGGCGCGGTCGAGCAGCGCGGACAGCCGCACCCCGCTCCAGTGCACCTGGGGCACGCGCCATCCGGTCACGCACTGGAAGTCGCGGACGAGGGACGTCTGCGGCATCGCCCGGAGGTCGTCGAGGGTGTAGGTGGCGGGCCGGTCGACGAGGCCGTCGACGGTCAGGCGGTACGTCGTGGCGTCCCGGGAGGGGACGCTGCCGGTCACCGAGTAGAAGCGGAACGTGTCGCCCACCGGCAGCAGCGAGGTCAGTCCGGTCGGGTCGCGCAGCTGGATCGGCGCCAGCACCGAGGACACCGCGTTCTGGGCGCGGGTGCCGGTCGCGATGCCGAGAGCGCCGAGCCCGAGCAGACCCAGGGCGAGCCGTCGCCCGACCGGAGC
>JBAUWD010000052.1:0-2634 GCA_049583575.1 Nocardioides sp. | reverse complement strand
GGCGACGTTCGCGGCGCGGCGAACGAGGAGGCGGCCGCGGCGGGAGACGTCGTCGTGGTGGCCGTGCCGTACGACGGGCACGGTGACCTCCTGCGCTCGCTGCGTCGGGTGCTGGCCGGCAAGGTCGTCGTCGACTGCGTGAACCCCCTCGGCTTCGACAAGCAGGGCGCCTTCGCGCTCGTCGTCGAGGAGGGCTCGGCCGCGCAGCAGGCGGCGGCGCTGCTGCCGGACTCGACGGTCGTCGCGGCCTTCCACCACGTGAGCGCCTCGCTCCTCGACGACCCCGAGGTCTCGTCGGTGGACACCGACGTACTGGTGCTGGGCGACGACCGTGACGCGACCGACCTGGTCGCCTCGCTGGCCGATGCCGTGCCCGGGATGCGCGGCGTGTACGGCGGGCGGTTGCGCAACGCCCACCAGGTCGAGGCCCTGACCGCCAACCTGATCAGCGTGAACCGCCGCTACCGGGCCCATGCGGGCATCCGCGTCACCGACATCTGAGCTCAGAGCCGGGTCTCGCCGGGCTCGACCGCCGAGGACGGCAGGAAGCCGACCGCAGGACTTCTGCGGTCGGCTTCCGTGGAGGCGGCTGTGGGAAAGGGTCACAGCCAGCTCAGCTTGCGGACCTTCCGGTGCCGGCGGCGTACACCGGTGGGCTGCGGCCGCCGGGTCTGCCGGATGCGGTCCTCGATCAGGTAGCGAGCCTGCTCCTCGATCACGGTGTGGTTCATGGCGATGTTCCTCTCGGTGTGGTGGTGGTCAGACCTGCGTCAGGACGATGTCGCCGCTGACGGTGCGGGCCTGAAGCTCGATGTGGTCCTGGCCGTCCTGGGGTGCTCCCACGCTCTCGAGGTTGGAGCGGACCGAGCCGGTGACCGTGTTGATGTCGGCCCAGACGGGGGTCCCCGCCGGGATGCCGATCAGGACGTCGCTGCTGGCGCCCTTGGCGCGGACCTTGCCCCGGCGCGCCGTACCGATGGTGAGGTCGCCGCTGCCTGTCGACAGCGACACGTCGGCGTTGGCGGTGACGACGTGCAGGTCGCCCGAGCCGGTCTTGACGACCGCGCGGCCGTTGGTGGTGCCGACCTCGACGTCCCCGGAGCCGGTGGAGATGCCGAGCTCCTGGAGGACGGTGCCCACGGACACGTCGCCCGAGCCGCTCTTGATCTGCAGCTCGGCGTGGGCCTCCGAGACCTCGATGTCGCCCGAGCCGGTGTCGATGGAACCGGCGCCGGAGAAGGTGTCGCAGGTGACGTCGCCCGAGCCGGACTTGACGCGTACGTCGTGCAGCTGGCCGTCGAGCTCGACGTCGGCGCTGCCGGTCTTGACCGCGGCGTTGCTGTCGAGGGGAAGGGTCACGGTCACGTCGAGGCCGTGCTCGCGACCGAAGAAGCCGCTGTTGTGCTTCGGCCCGATCACCCGGAGCAGGTTGTCCTCGAAGGTGATGGTCACCTCGTCGGCGTCGGGACCCGTGATCTCGACCGAGGTCTCGGTGGTCTCCACGGCGAAGACGCGGACCCGACCCTTGCCGATCTCGACGACGACGTCGATCGGCTGGTGGGTCTCGAACTGGCGATTCATGGTTCCTCCAGGGGTGTGGGCTGCCGGGAGAGCGGCCCCGATGGCCGTCTCCTGCTGGGTGGTGGTCGGGCGGTGCGGCGGGCTCAGAGCCAGCCGGTCATGCGCTTGCTTCCGCGCCCCTTCTTCTCGCCGAAGGGGTCGAAGCCGACGAACGGGATGCTGGAGAGGTCGACGTCGATGTTGATCGCGCCCTCGCGCGTGGCGGCTCGGACGATGTTGACGAGCCAGGTGTTGAGCGACTGGCCGGCGTCGTTGGCCCGTTCCTCGGCCTTGGCCTTCACCGACTCCGGGATGCGGAGGGTGATGCGGGCCAGGTTGCCGTCGTCCAGCTCCTCGGGAGCGGGGGGCGGCGGCGGCGCGGGCGGGGTGGGGGTGGCGACCTGCACGACGAAGTCGAGCTCGCGGCCGTTGAGGCGGACGTCGACGCCACCGTTGGGCATCTCGGCGGTGATCTCGGCGGCGGCCTGGGAGACCGCCTCCATGATCGCCAGCCGGGCGCTCGAGTCGAGGGCGAACGTGAGCCGCTCCGCGGCCTGGCGGGTCTCGTCGCCGGCCGAGTCCGCGGCCGAGACCAGAGAGGTCCGGAGGCTGTCGACGTAGGGCGTGATGTCCATGTGCATCATCATGACACCATTGTGACGTCATGTCAAGTATCTCGTGACGTCAAATGATGTCACCGTGATGTCTGGACCTGGATCGCGATAGTCCATGACGAGATGGCTGCGATTCCGGCCGCTTCACAGCCATCTCGTCATGGACTATCGCTTCGCCCACTACCCACTCGTGGTGCTGGGGAGGTCAGAGGTCGAAGAGGGAGCCGCCCTCCTTGGGCTCGGGCTCGGGCTTCTGCTCGTCGGGCTCGGGCTTCTGCTCGTCGGGTGCGGGGACGTCGAAGAGGGACCCGCCCCCGGTGGCGCCCTGCGTCGGCTCGCCCTCGGCCGGACCTGTGGTCTCGGGCTCGCTGGTCGCCGAGGGCCCGACGTCGAAGAGCGACCCACCTGCCTCGCTCGGCGGCGGAGGTGCCTCGGCGGCGCCGGGTGCGGGGGAGTCTGC
>JBAUWD010000051.1:0-5062 GCA_049583575.1 Nocardioides sp. | reverse complement strand
GTCCTGGCGACCGCCACCGACCTCGGCGGGCTGCGTGCCCGGATCGAGTCGGAGGTCGCCGGCACCGCCGCCTGATGCCACCCGATCGCCCGGAGGTGCCGAGGCTCGGCAACTTCCGGGCGATCGGGCGCATCGAACGTCTGTGAACCGCAGGCACCTCGTCGCAGCCCTGGTGGGCGCTCTCGCGCTCGCCGTACCCGGCTCTGCGTCCGCGTCCGCACACGCGGCGATCCCCGGTGACGCGCCGCCGGCCCAGCCGTCCGGTCGACCCGTCCTCGGGCCGAACCAGGTCGCGACGGGCGACCGCGTCCCGTGGGACACGGTCGGCCACGGGTGGTACCTGACGCTGATCGACCAGGGCGTCCGGGGCGGTGACGGCATCGACCCCCACCACCAGCTGCTCGACCTCGTCGACCCGCGCGGCGGGCGCTACCAGCTGGTCAGGAGCTCGGTGGGCAAGGGCGACGCCGGCTTCCGCCGGCTGATGGACTGGTCCGTCGACGGCCGGCGGGCCCTGGTGATGGTCGGCGAGGGCACACCGCGGGCGCGCGCGATCGACTACCACCTGCGCTCCGGAGCACACCGCACGTTCTCCCTGGACAGGCGGATCAGCACCGTGAGCCTGGGCCCGCACGGCTCGCTCTTCGCCACGCGCTACGGCGGCAACGGCGGGGCGCTGCTGCGGCTGAACCGCGACGGCACCCACGAGCTGCTGATGCGACACACCGACCAGCTGCCGCTGCCGACGCGCAGCGGCCACCGGGTCGTCGTCGCACCGGCCGGCTTCCACCAGCACGCGTTCCAGGTCGTCAGCAGCCACGGCACCCTCGTGCGCACCCTGCCGCTGCCCCGCAAGTGCTCCGCCACCCGCTGGTGGTCGGCCGGCACCGTGCTGGCCAGCTGCTTCACCCGCCTCGGGAGCACCCGTCTGTACGCCGTACCGACCGACGGCTCCGCTCCGGTCGCCCTCACGGCCAGGCACGGCCGACACAGCGCCGACCTCGGCGACCTCGATGCCCGCGTGCTCGACGGGACGACGTACCTGGAGGCGGCCGGCCCCTGCGGCGTGGTCTTCCTGGCCCGCCAGCACGCCGACGGGTCGGCCACCGAGGTCCGGGTCCCGGGTAGCACGGGCAACGTCTACCTGCTCGGGACGCGGGGTCACCGGCTCGTCCTGCGGACCGGCGTCTCCTGTGACGGCGGGCGCGGCGCCGGGCCGAGCCACGACGCGATCACCCACTTCGACCCGGCCACGCACGCCGACCGCGTCGTCGCGGAGCTGCCGGCGGGGGAGGCGTACGGCACCGTGCTGGCCTTCGGTGAGAGGCACACGACGGTCGACTGATCGCCCGTCCCCGCCGTCGGGCGGTGTCCGGGCAGGCTCTACAGTGGCCGATGGCCGGGCCGGACTGCTCCCGCCCGCACCGTCCAGCCGGTCGTCACCGTCCAGCCGGTCGTCACCGTCCAGCCAGTCGTCACCGTCCAGCCAGTCGTACGAGGAGTCACCATGGGTCGCTTCGACGGACGCGTCGCCGTCGTCACCGGGGCCGCGCGGGGGATCGGGCTCGGCATCGCCACCCGCTTCGCCGAGGAGGGCGCCTCGGTGGCGATCCTCGACCTCGAGCAGGCCTCCGCCGCCGAGGCTGCCGGCGAGCTCCCGCTGACCCACGCCGCGAGCTCGGTCGGCATCGGTGCCGACGTCAGCGACGCCGCGTCGGTCCAGGCCGCGGTGGACCACGTCGTCGCCGAGCTGGGCGGGCTCCACATCCTGGTCAACAACGCGGGCGTCACCCGCGACAACCTGCTGTTCAAGATGAGCGACGACGACTGGGACGTCGTGATGGGCGTGCACCTGCGCGGCGCCTTCCTGATGACCCGCGCCGCCCAGCAGCACTTCGTCGCGCAGAAGTACGGCAAGATCGTCTGCCTGTCCAGCGTCTCCGCCCTCGGCAACCGCGGTCAGGCCAACTACGCCGCCGCCAAGATGGGCATCCAGGGCTTCGTCCGCACCCTCGGCATCGAGCTCGGCCCCTACGGCGTCAACGCCAACGCGATCGCGCCCGGCTTCATCGCCACCGACATGACCGACGCGACGGCCGCCCGGGTCGGCCTGCCGGTCGAGGAGTTCCGCAAGGCCGCGGCCGACCGCAACCCGGTGCGCCGCGTCGGCTACCCCGAGGACATCGCGGCCGCCGCCGCCTTCTTGTGCAGTGACGAGGCGTCGTACATCACCGGCCAGACGCTGTACGTCGACGGGGGCGCCACGCTTGTCTGAGGCCTACGTCCGGCCGACCGGTCGCCCACCCGGCATGAAGCCCGTGCACGGTGTGGTGGCGCTCGTGCTCGCGGTCGTGTGGTTCGGCACCCTGGGCTTCGTGCTCACCCACGGCCACGGCGGCCAGTCCTCGGTCGACGTCTACTCCGAGCTGCCGCCGGGGTTCGATGCCCAGATCCGGGCCCAGGGCGTGACCTACCAGGGCCTCTCGTCGGTGGATGCCACCACCCAGAAGGCCGTCGAGTCGCTTCCGTCCCCCTCCGACGCGGCCGTCACCGGTGCCGCGCCGCTGGTGCTGCGCACGTCGTTCACCGACCTCGGCAAGCCGCAGGGCGGCGGACCGTCGTACACCGACCACCCGGCCCTGATGGTCGTGCTCGACGCCGCCGGCGCCCGGGCCGGCGGCGAGATCTGGGTGGAGTTCGTGGATCCCACGACCTACCGCGTGCTCCGCACCGTGAAGTACGCCGCCTCCCCGTCGTCGGCTCCGTCCTCCTCCGGGTGAGGGCTGTCCGGATCAGGGCCGTCCGGGTGAGGTTGGTCATAGCCGCGGCGTGGCCTTCCCGATCTGCTTGAACCGTTCCTTCACACTGGTCCGGACCCCAGGACCCAGCTCGATGGAGAATCCCGTGCGACGCACCGCTGTCACCCTGTCCGCCCTCACCGTGACCAGCGTGCTGCTGGCCGGCTGTGGCGGCTCCTCGAGCTCCGGCGCGGACTCGAACCCGCAGCACGTGGTGGGGGGCCAGACCATCACCCAGTACTACCCGCTGACCGGGTTGAAGGTGCCCGACGGCAAGTCCGCCGAGCTCGACCACCCGGTGCTCGTCGCCAAGATGGACAACACGACCTCCAGCTCACCGCAGGTCGGGCTGAGCCAGGCCGACATGGTGGTCGAGGAGCTCGTCGAGGGTGGTCTCACCCGGCTCGCGGCGTTCTACTACTCCGACATCCCCGACGACGTCGGACCGATCCGTTCGATGCGCGCCAGCGACATCGACATCGTCTCGCCGGTGCACCCCTCGATCGTGACCAGCGGTGCGGCCGGCAGGACGATCGCCCTGATCCGCGGTGCCCACATCCCGTTCTACGGCGAGGGCGCCAAGGGCTTCTACCGCTCCACGTCGCGCGCGGCGCCGTACAACCTGTTCGTGCATCTCAACCAGGTCGCGGCCACGGCGAAGACCAAGAAGGCCACCCCGCCCGACTACCTCACCTGGGGCTCGGGGAAGGACTTCCCGAAGGGCCGGAAGGCGACGTCGATCGGCGCGCAGTTCTCGGGCGGCCACACCACGCAGTGGACCTACACCAACGGCAGCTACCACAACACCAACAGCAACGCACCCGCCGGCGACCAGTTCCCGGCGACCACCGTGCTCGTGCTGCGGGTCAAGGAGGGCCTGGCCGGCTACCTCGACCCCGCCGGCAACCCGGTGCCGCGCACGCTGCTGACCGGCAAGGGCAAGGCGCTGGTGTTCCACGGCGGCCGGATGGTCGCGGCCACCTGGCACAAGGGCAAGCCGGCCTCGCCGATCCGGCTGACCACGAAGAAGGGTCAGCTCAAGGTGCCGGCCGGCCACACCTGGATCGAGCTGGTGCCGATCACCGGCAACGTGACCTTCAGGAAGTAGCGGTCACCGACGGCAGCTCTGCGCCCCGCTCGGACAGGGCGCGCAGGCCCGAGAGGATGATCCCGATGGCCAGCTCGACCCGCTCGGCCTCGGCGTCGGGATCCTCCGAGGTCGAGACCTCGGTGCCGGCAGACGACATCGCGCCGAAGAAGATGCGCGCGAACGTGTGCTCCATCGCGTCGTCGAGCCGCCACTCCCCGGCGCTCAGCACCGACCGCACGATGTCGAGCACGTAGGCGAACGTCGAGCGCTCCTCCTGCTCGCGGAAGCGCTCGTGGCCGAGCACCGACGGGCCGTCCTGGATCACGATCCGGCTGTACGACGGCTGCCGGACCACGGCGAGGAACGCACGGAGACCGGCCAGCGCCTTCTCGTACGCATCGTCGTGCCCCTCGAGCGCGCTCTGGATGTCCTTCGCGCCCGCGGACTCGACCTTCTCGAAGACGGCCTCGAAGAGTGCCTGCTTGCCGGAGTAGTGGTGGTAGAGCGCCCCCTTGGTGACGTCGGCACCGGCCACGACGGCGTCCAGCGAGGTGGCGGCGTACCCGTGCTGGGTGAACAGCCGCTCGGCCACGTCGACGAGGGCGCGGCGGGTGGAGGCGGAGTACTGCGCGCGCCGGCTGGTGCCGGGCACGTGCGGAACCTCGGGCAGCAGGCGGGCCCGGGCGCTCTTGGTCATCGGCGCAGTCTAGGGGCCAGAGGCGCGATGGCACACGAGCAGGGGAGGGAGGGCGATGGCCGTCGTCCGCGAGGTTGCATACCGCAGGTCCTTTCCATACTCTTAGTACGTACTAGTGGTATGTGAGCCGCGCGGAGGCGCCGCCCCCGGGCTCACCACCGAGAGAGGAGCTGGCCATGACCTGGACCACCTTCCACCATCGCGGAGAGGTCCTCCGCACCGTGACCCTGACCGCCGACGAGCGTCGCGACGGCATCCTGCCGATGGACGTGGACGGCGTCCGCGAGACCTTCGGCGACGAGCTGACCCTGCTCGGCGCCCTCCAGCTGCGCTGGCACACCCGCCTGTCCGGGCACATCGAGCGCGCGCTGATCGAGCGGCCGAGCGACCTCGAGCAGGCCGTCGTGGACGCCTGGCACGCGACCGCCGACGAGCTCCCGGGCACCCGGCTGGTGCTCGACCACCACCGCACCGCAC
>JBAUWD010000050.1:0-8210 GCA_049583575.1 Nocardioides sp. | reverse complement strand
GCGCTGACCGCCTTCTCGGTCGCCGTGGCGGTCTGTGGCAGCACGGTCGTGCTCTTCGCCCAGGCCGGCCTGCACGCCGAGCGAGGCAACGCCGGCGGTCCCACGGACCCCCAGGTCGCCCAGCTGCACGCGGTGACCACCGCCCTGACCGCGCTCCTCGCGGTGATGGCAGCGGTCAACCTGCTCTTCGTCACGCGTGCCAGCGCCGTCGACGCACGCCGGATGCTGGCCGTGGCGCGCACGCTCGGGGTCTCGCCGGGCGAGGCCGCCGTCGGACTCGCAGTGGCTCAGCTCGTCCCGGCCGTCATCGGCCTGGCTGCCGGCTTCTTCGCCGGGGCCGCTCTCTTCCACGCCCTGTCGTCCTCGCACACCACGACGCCGCCCACCGCACAGCTCGCCGGCCTCGCCCTGCTCACGGTGGTTGTCACGGTGGCGCTGACGGCGATCCCGGCCCGCTGGGAGGCACGCCGCCCGATCGCCGAGATCCTCCGCGGAGACTGACCAGCGGCCCTCCTCCGGCCGGACCCGCGAGTCACCCTGCTCGGCTCGGGTCGAGCCCGCGCGGCGCGTCCGGTGCCGGTGAGGTGCGTCTGCTCCCGGAGCTCTCCGGGTCATGGCGCCGGGTGTGCTGGACGGCGAGGACCACGGCCGCGACGAGGCCGAGGAGCCCGGCCACGGCGTAGATCTGACGGGGTGACAGCACGACCGCGACGGCGCCGCCCAGGAGGAGTGAGGCGCCGGAGGCGCCGCCGAAGATCGCGTTCGCGGTGGCCGAGACGCGGCCGCGGGCACTGTCGGCGGTGCGGGTCATCAGGAGCGTGGACAGGCAGGTTCCCGCTGCGCCGTTGCCGAGGCCGCCGAGGACGGCGAGGGGGACGAGGACGCCTGCGGTGGGCGCCAGGGCGAAGCAGGCCACTCCCGCGCAGGCGAGGGCCGCCCCCGCGATGGTGGCGCGGATCTGCCGGGTGGGGGTCCGGGCGAGGCCCGCGACGACCGAGCCGGCGACCATGCCGGCCATCCAGGAGGCCTCGGTGACGCCGTACCAGACGCCGCCGGCGTGGAGGCTGTCGCGGACCAGGTAGACGGTGACGACGTCGACCATGCCGACCAGCAGGACGACCAGGGCGACGCCGGTGATGAGGGGGGCCAGGACCCGGTCGGACCGGAGGATGGCCAGTCCGCCCCGGAGCGCATCCGGCTCGTCGCTCGTGGCGCGCTCGGGCGTGCGGCGGGTGCGGACCAGTGCGGCGGCGACGGTGACCACGACGAACGTCGCGGCGTCGACGGTGATCGGCACGCCGGTGCCGAACGCCCCCGCCAGCAGCCCGCCGACCGCGGGAGCCGCGACCAGGACGAGGACGTTGAGGGATGCCTGCGCCGAGACCGCCTCGGCCAGGTGGTCCTCCCCGACCACGCGCGGCACGAGCGCCGACCAGGTGGCGCCGGTGAGCAGCCCGACCCCGGCGAGGACGGCGACCAGCGCGGCGATCGGGACGATCGAGTGCAGGAAGACCAGCGGGACGGTGGCCGCCACCTCCAGCAGACCACCGGCCACCAGGAGCCGCCGGGAGTCGTGGGAGTCCACGAGTCGTCCGACGGGGCGTGCGAGCAGGAGCAGGGGGATGGCGCCGGCGGCCAGCATCACCCCGACCTGGTACGGCGGAGCGCCGTCCGCCTGCAGCCGCAGCGTGAGGGCGACGAGCGCCACTCCGTCGCCGAACGTCGACACCATCCGCCCGACGAGGATCACGACCAGGTCGGGGCGCCCGCGAAGGATGTTAAGCATATATTGAACAATAATTGCTTAACATCTGGCCGTCAACGCTATGCTCCGATCGATGCCCGTCGACCGGTCGTTGCCCCAGGTGCAGCTGCGCGACCCCCGCGACATCCGAGCGCTGGCCCACCCGGCCCGGATGGCGATCATCGACGCCCTCGCGACGGGCGACGAGCTGACCGCCACCGAGTGCGCCGAGCTCACCGGACTGAGCCCGAGCGCCACGGCGTACCACCTCAAGCTGTTGGAGCGCTACGGCTTCGCCGAGCGCGCACCCGCCCGGGTGGACGGCCGGGAGAGGCCCTGGCGCGCGACCGGTCGCGGAGGAGCCGTCGACCTCGACACCTCCACGCCGGCCGGTGCCGCCGCGGCAGCCGCCGTCGGGCTGGCCTACTTCGAGGGCAGTCGGACGATCGCCGAGGAGTTCATCGCCGGCGAGCGCCACGAGCCCGAGGAGTGGCAGGACGTCGCCACCCTCACCAGCGCCGACGTGTGGCTGACGGCCGACGAGGCCAGCGCGCTGAGCGCCACGCTCGGCGCCGCCCTGGAGCCCTTTCGCGACCGGAACCTGCGCGACCGTCCCGACGGCTCACGCCGGGTCCGGGTGATGAACCTGGTCACCCCGCACCCGAAGCGCTGAGCGGGCCGGCCGAGTCACGCGCGGCCGGCAGGTGTCGGGGTGGTTCAGCGGCGGGGCCTGGTCGTGACCCACGCGTACGCCCCGGCGAGCAGCATCATCGCCCCGGCGACGAGCAGGGACTGGTGGAGCCCGTCGCGGAAGGCCCCGAACGTCGCTCCGATGACGCGCTGCACGATCCCGCCGTACGTCGAGGTGGCCTGGGGGGCGCCGTTCGTGGGGACGTCCCCCTGCTCGATGGCCGCGGTGACGATGCCCTGGATCCCGCGCGGCACTCCCAGCGCATCCAGGCGATGGCGGAGGTCGGACGTCAGGTGGGCGTTGACGAGGGCGCCCAGCGTCGCGACCCCGATGACGGCGCCCACCTGGCGCATCGTGTTGGTCATCGCCGCGGCGAGCCCCGCCTGGTCGCGAGGTGCCGCGCCGAGCACGACCGCGGTCAGGGGGACCACGGCCATCCCGAAGCCGGCGCCCGCCACGACGAGGGCCAACATGAGCGGGACGAACCGCGGGTGCTCGTCGAGCAGGCCGCGGGCCAGGAAGATCCCGGCGGCGCCGAGCACGCAGCCCAGCACCATCGGGATCCTGGCTCTGGTGCTGGCGAGCCAGCGTCCGGTCACGACGGCGGCGGCGATGATCCCGCCCGCCATGGGCGCGAACAGGCCGGCGAGCCGGCCGCCGGAGTACGCGAGCACCTCCTGGAGGTAGAGCGCGGTGAAGAAGAAGATCGAGAAGATCCCGAAGTAGACCGCGAAGGCCACCACCAGCGCGCCCCGCACGAGCGGGATGCGGAGGTACGCCGGGTCGAGCATCGGACTCCGGCCGCGGCGTTCGACGGCGACGAACGCGACCAGGGCCACGGCCGATGCGCCGAACAGGGCCAGCACGCGACCGCTGTCGTACCCGGCCGTCTCGCCGGCGATCACGCCGTACACGCCGCACAGGAGTGCGAGCGCGCTGAGCGAGAACCCCGCGAGGTCGACGCGGCCCTCGTGCCGCACCGTGGTCGACGGGAGCGCGACGAACACGGCGACGAGGGCCAGGATCCCGGCGACGAAGTTGAACCAGAACACCGCGGCCCATGACCACTGGCCCACGAGGAGACCGCCCAGCACGGGCCCGAGGGCCAACCCCAGCCCCGAGGTGGCCGCCCACGTCCCGATCGCGCGAGCCCGCTGCCGGGCGTCCGGGTAGAGGTGTCGCAGCACGGCGAGCGTCGCGGGCTCGGACCCGGCGGCACCGACACCCATCACCACGCGACCGAGGATCAGGCGGTCGACGCCGGTGGCGGTCGCGGCGAGCCAGGACCCGGCCACGAACACGACGAGTCCGGCGAGCATCACCCGCCGGTGGCCGATCCGGTCGCCGAGCGCCCCGGCTGCGAGCATCAGACAGGCGAAGGTGAGCGTGTACGCGTTGACGACCCACTGCAACGCGGAGACGCCCGCGTGCAGGTCGCTCTGCACGCTCGCCAGCGTCACGCTGACGATCGTGGTGTCGAGGAAGGTCAGGAACAGCACACCACAGGCACAGACCAGGGCCGCACGATGAGGGAGTGGGCCGTCGGTCACTGGCCGATCGGACGACCCGTCCGCGGCTACGAGAGGCCCTTGCACAGCGGTGGCGCCGACTGCTCGAGAGTCAGCAGCTGACAGAAGGTGGCCGCGCCGACGACCCAGTGCCCGTGCTCCTTCACCGCGACGCCCACCTGGTTCTTCAGCGCCGGGCTGCCACCGAGCAGGATCGTGTAGCGCACGTCCGCCCGCGTCGGTGAGGTCGCCTTCACCCGTGACACCGACACCGTGGTGGCCTGCGACATCGCTCCTCCGGCCTGTGCCCTGATCACCCTCGCGAAGCCCTGACCGTTCTGGACCAGCGAGATCTTCCGGTCCGCCGGGGTCTTGCCGGAGAAGAACGTCGTGAACGTGGTCGTCACGGCTCGCGAGACGGCCGCGGCCCCCGGCGTCGCCGGACCCGTTGGGGAGTGGCTGCTCCCGGGCGACGTGGGGGTGGAAGCGGGCGGAGCGGCCGACGAGGAGCTCCCCCCGCAGGCGGCCAGGACGAAGGACAGGCACCCCACCCCCACCAGGAGCGCGCCTGACGATGACCGGCCACGAGCACGTCGACGCACGGACGAACCTCCTCGGGGAGCACGACGAGTCGTCGTCAAGTATCCCTCAGCCCGCCCGGCCGACCTCCGGGAGTGCGTCCCGGCGCCGCGTGTCGCAGCGTCGGGACGCCTCCTCTCGAGGCCGTCGGCGCCGAGTCCGCTCAGTCGCCGGGCGCGTCGGGACCCGTGGAGATCTGGCGCAGGGTCGAGATCACGGTCACCTCGGGCCAGTACTTCGCGTGCAGCTCGGCGAACTCCCGCTGGTCGGCGACGGCCTCCTCGACGGTGTCGTACTGCAGGATGGCCCAGCCGCCGACGACCTCCTTGGCCTCGGCGTACGGTCCGTCGACCCGGCTGACCTCCCCGTCGCGGACGACGAAGTTCACCGCGTCCTCGGTGCCGTACAGGCCACCGCCGTCGAGGAACACGCCCTTGGCGGACTGCTCGCCGATGTAGGTGTCCATCGCGTCGAAGAGCGCCTGGGGCGGCGTGCCGACGCCCTCTTCCATCCTCACGAATCCCATGAAACGGGGCATCTCGATCACTCCTTGTGGTTGCTGATGGGCTGTTCTCCGCACGTACGTCGAACGGCTGCGGCGTACTTCGACAGCGACTCCGAGGTTCTTTCCTACCTCCGGACGGGCCCGCACGGGCGCTCAGGGCCGAAAGACACTGACCAGCCGGCCGGCTCGCGTCCCACACTGGCGGGAGGATCGACGTCGGCTCGTCCGTGCCGACAAGGGGAAGGGAGAGCCCGATGCCGGAGACGACCGAGGCCAAGCTCGCCGACCTGGCCGGGCCGGGGGTCGGCAGCTACGACGAGCTGGACCGGGTGCTGCCGAGCGACTACCACTCGCTGCTGACGCCGAGGGAGACGCAGCAGGCGGTCTTCGCGGTCAAGCGGTACGTCGAGGACGGGTTGTGCCAGCAGCTCGGTCTGCAGATGGTCCAGGTGCCCTTGATCGTGGGCGCGGACTCGGGGGTCAACGACCTCCTGGACCGGGACGGCTCCCGGACTCCCGTGCAGTTCCACATCGCCAACGACAACGGTGCGCACCCCGTCGACGCGCAGGTCGTCCAGGCTGCGACGAAGTGGAAGCGACTGGCGCTGGGGCAGTTCGGCATGGGCCCCGGTGAGGGCCTGTGCACCGACATGCGGGCGGTCCGCAAGGACTACTTCCTCGACCACGATCACAGCGCCTATGTCGACCAGTGGGACTGGGAGCGCGCGATCACCGCCGACCAGCGCAACCTCGACTTCCTCAAGGACACGGTACGTCGGATCTGGTCCGTGCTGCGCGGCGCCGAGGCCCACGTGCAGCGGCTGTTCCCCCAGCTCGAGGACGCCCGGTACCCGAGCCTGCCCGAGGAGATCACCTTCGTGCACGCCGAGGAGCTGCTGGCGCGCTACCCCGACCTGCCCCGCAAGGCGCGCGAGACGCGGATCCTGCAGGAGATCCCGGCGGTCTTCGTCATCGGCATCGGCTGGACCCTCGACGACGGCTACCCGCACGAGCTGCGCGCCGCCGACTACGACGACTGGGTCACGCCCACGACGTCCCCGGACGGCCGGCCCACGCACGGCCTCAACGGCGACATCCTGGTGTGGAACCCGGTGACGCGACGTCGCCACGAGCTCAGCTCGATGGGCATCCGCGTCGATGCGGCCACGCTGCGCCAGCAGCTGGAGCTGACCGGCCAGCTCGACTGGCTGGAGCTGCCCTACCACCGGGCCATCGTCGACGGCACGGTCCCGCTGTCGATCGGTGGTGGCATCGGCCAGTCCCGCACCCAGATGCTGCTGCTGCGCAAGGCACACCTCGGCGAGGTCAGCGTGACGGTGTGGCCGGAGGTGCTGAAGGAGATGTGCGCCCGGCACGACATCCACGTCCTCGAGTGAGCACCCCGAGGCACCGGCTCCCGGCGCGGTCGGCGCCACGCGCGTCGACGAACAAGGTGCGGAGCACGGTCGGCGACGAGAGAGCAGCCGAGGCCGGCCCGCGCCGGTGAGCTCCTTCTCCTCACCAGCACCGACGCCTGCCTTCAGCGCAGGATGAGCACGACGGACCTGGGCCGACCCACCATGGCGACTGAGGCGCGTCACTTCGGCCGTGGACCTATCCGTCCTGGCTCGTCGGGCGGCCGATCCGCGCGTAGGCATCCGGCGCAACCGCGCGCCGCGACTCCGGCGCAGCGAGTCCACCCCGTCAGGTATCAACGCCCGGGCGAGGCACTCCTCCCTACGAGACGGCCCACGGGGCTGGGCGGTTGCACAGTCGCTCTCCGCACGACGACGGTGGCGAGGCAGCTGCGAGCGAGGAGACCGACGGTGCGATACCTGCTGACACACGAGGTCCTGGAGGGCCGCGCCAGCGACGGCGGGCCCGTGGTGGCGCCCGTGGTCAACGAGCACGTGGTGCGGGCCGCGGCCGGCACCACCATGGCCCTGGGCGCCGTGGCATTCGCCTACGCGTACTTCGAGCACTCGTACTGGGGGCTGCAGGTCGTGTCCTCGTTCTTCTTCGTCGAGTTCCTCGTCCGGGTGAGCGCCGGGATCTCCCGCAGCCCGGTGGGTCTGGCGGCGGGATGGATGACCAGGCGGCAGCCACCGGACTGGGTGTCCGCCAAGCCGAAGCGCTTCGCGTGGTCGCTCGGGCTCGCGATGGCCGGTGCGATGACCGTCATCACCAACGTCGGCATCCGGGGCTGGCTGCCCCGGTCGATCTGTCTGATCTGCCTCACCCTCATGTGGCTCGAGTCGGCCGTGGGCCTGTGCCTGGGCTGCGAGATCCACGGACAGCTGGTCCGGCGAGGCTGGGCCCGCCAGGACGAGGCGTTCGAGATCTGTGCGCACGGAGCGTGTGACGTCGCGCCCGCGCGCCGGCCGGGGCGGGTCGCACGACGGACGCCCTGACCGACGCGGGGCGGTGCGCTGACAGCTGCGTCGTACCGCTGCGACTGGGGCCTAGCTCGCGCCCGTCGCCTCGCCGACGGAGACCTCGCGGTGAGGTCTCGACTGCCACTGCGCCCAGTCCGCGCTGACGTCGCCGGCGGCCCGGAGGAGCCTGGGCAGGTGGGCGTCGAGCAGGCGCTCGACGGACGTCTCGGCGGCGTGGACGGTGACGTTCATGGCGGCGCGGACGGTGCCGGCGCCGTCTCGGACCGGTACGGCGATCGACCGGACGCCCGGCGCGAGCTCCTCGTCGGCCAGGGCCCAGCCGCGGGCGCGGACCCGGGTCAGCTCCTCGTGGAGCTGCGCGTCGGTGCGGCCGATGTAGCGGGGGAGCCCGGACCGGGAGGGGACAGCGAGGGTGGCTGCCAGCTCGTCGGGGGACAGCGCGGCGAGGAGGACCTTGCCCTGTGAGGTCTGGGGTGCCGGGAACAGAGTCCCGATGTCGACCCGGAGCGCGATGATCTTCGGCACCGCCACCCGCGCGACGTAGACGATGTCGCTGCCGTCCAGCTGCGCCATCGAGGACGACTCACCGGTCTGGCGCACCAGCGCCTCGAGGTGCGGACGGGCGACCTCCCACAGGCCGAGCGAGGCGACGTACGACGTGCCGAGGGTGACCACCTTCGGGGTCAGGGTGAACGCCCCGTCGACGGAGCGGACGTAGCCGAGCTCCTCGAGCGTCAGCAGCAGGCGTCGCGCGGTCGGCCGCGCCAGGCCGGTCGCGGCGGCGACC
>JBAUWD010000049.1:0-3416 GCA_049583575.1 Nocardioides sp. | reverse complement strand
GAGCTCGGCCGCGTCGGCGCCGGAACGGCCGACCGCGCCGGGCGGGTCGAGCCCGACCTGGAGCAGTACGTCGAGCGCGCGGCCGCGTTGGTGCGCCCCGCGGTCGAGGGCGGGGACCAGCTTGAGGCGGTCGACCGACTGGACGACGTCGGCGTACGACGCCACGGCGGCGGCCTTGTTGCTCTGGAGCCCACCGATGAAGTGCCACCGCAGGCCGAGGTCGCCGCACTCGGCGAGCTTGTCGGCCGCCTCCGGGTGGCGGTTCTCCCCGACGTCGGTCACGCCGAGCTCGGCCAGGATGCGGACGTCACCGGCCGGGAAGAACTTGGTCACGGCCACCAGAGTGATCTCGTCCGCGGCACGACCGGCCGCAGCGGCCGCGTCGCGGATGCGCCGGCGCGTCGTGTCCAGCCCCGCCGCGATGTCGTCGCGGCGCGTCACCGGGGACCACCCGTCCTCCGGATGATGCCGGCCTGACGGCCGGACTCGCGCCCGTCGCGACGGTAGGAGAAGAGATCGGGCGACTCGCGCGTGCAGCGCGAGAGGTCGACGACCTCCACCGACTCGCGCTCGAGCTGGGCCCGCACGCCCGCACCGAGGTCGAGGGACGGCGTCCCCCACGAGGTCGTGGCGCGGCTCGCGGGCTCGACGGCGGCGACCTCGTCGCGCATGGCCTCGGGCACCTCGTAGCAGAGGCCGCACACATGAGGGCCGATCCACGCGGTGAGCCGTCCGGCCCCGAGCCGGCGCATCGTGGCCACGGTGGCCGGTACGACGCGCGCGGCCAGCCCGGGCCGACCGGAGTGGACGGCTCCGATCACCCGGCCCTCGTCGTCGGCGAGCAGCACCGGGACGCAGTCGGCGGCCCGCACGATCAGGGTCACCCCTGGCACCGTGGTGACCAGCGCGTCGGCCGGTGGCGGCGTCCAGCCCGTGGCGGCCGACTCGTCGGCCACGACGACCTCGCCACCGTGGACCTGGTGGAGATAGGCCACCACGTCGTCGGGCGCGAAGTCGTGGGCGAGCCGGCGACGGTTCTCGGCGAGGGCGTCGGGGTCGTCACCGCCTCCCCAGGCGAGGTTGAGCGAGTCGTACGGCGCGCCACTGACCCCGCCGTGCCGGTCGGTGAAGGCCAGCTCGACGGGGCCGTGGGTCAGACGTGCGGCGTACACGTCTCCGCGGCTACTTGAGGAAGTCCGGGACGTCGAGGTCGTCGTCGTCGAACGACAGCTGCTGCTTCGGCGAGGTGACCTGCGGTCGGGCTCCGGCGCCGACCGTCGCAGGCTCCGGCTCCTTGACGGTCTCGGCCTTCTTGGCGGCGAGGGCCTGGGCCGCGGCTCGGGTCTGCTCCTGCGACTGCTGCTGGTGCGGCGTGCGACGGAAGCCGGACTCGGACTCGCGCCGCTTGGGCATGCCACCGTCGAAGCCGGCCGCGATGACCGTGACCCGCACCTCGTCGCCGAGCGCGTCGTCGATCGTCGCGCCGAAGATGATGTTGGCCTCGGGGTGCGCCGACTGCGACACCAGCGCGGCCGCCTCGTTGATCTCGAACAGGCCCAGGTCGGACCCGCCCGCGATGGAGAGGAGTACGCCGTGCGCGCCGTCGATGCTCGCCTCGAGCAGCGGGCTGGACACCGCCTGCTCGGCCGCGACCACCGAGCGGTCGTCGCCCCGGGCCGAGCCGATGCCCATCAGGGCCGAGCCGGCGTTGGCCATCACGGACTTCACGTCGGCGAAGTCGAGGTTGATCAGGCCGGGCGTGGTGATCAGGTCGGTGATGCCGGAGACGCCCTGCAGCAGCACCTGGTCGGCCTGCTTGAAGGCGTCGAGGACGCTCACGGTGCGGTCGCTGATCGAGAGCAGTCGGTCGTTGGGGATCACGATGAGGGTGTCGACCTCCTCGCGCAGCTTGGCGATCCCCTCCTCGGCCGAGTTCGCCCGGCGCCGCCCCTCGAACGCGAAGGGGCGGGTGACGACACCGATGGTCAGGGCACCGAGCGAGCGGGCGATCCGAGCCACGATGGGTGCGCCACCGGTGCCGGTGCCGCCGCCCTCACCGGCCGTCACGAACACCATGTCCGCGCCCTTGATCACCTCTTCGATCTCGTCGGAGTGGTCCTCGGCCGCCTGCGAGCCCACCTCGGGGTTGGCTCCGGCGCCCAGACCGCGGGTCAGCTCGCGCCCGATGTCGAGCTTGACGTCGGCGTCGCTCATGAGGAGGGCCTGGGCATCGGTGTTGATCGCGATGAACTCGACGCCCTTGAGCCCGACCTCGATCATCCGGTTGACGGCGTTCACGCCACCGCCACCGATGCCGACCACCTTGATGATGGCCAGGTAGTTCTGCGCTGCTGCCACGTTCGCGCCTCTCGGTGATCGGCCGGCCACGGGGGCCGGACACGGCTCGGACGGCGTCGATGCCGGACGCCGCTCGGTTGTCTGGGGAAGACCTCGAGGCCGGAACCATAACCCTGAAGTGGAGGGTTATAGTTATGTCAACCTCTTGTTGCCCATGACGTTAGACACCGCGGGTCGCCGGACCGCGCAGACACGCCGGGTCGGGAGCGGGTCGGTTGCGGAGACCGCGGGACGAGGTCACCGCCGTACGGCGCGGCGCTCCGGATCTCTCTCCCCCGTGCACGGTCTCTCGCCGAGTCGGCACGTGCCGACTCGGCGATCTGGGCGCGCCCCTTTGCGCCGACTCGCCGGCATCAGCGGGCGCTGGTGACCGGCTGGCCGGGGACGCTCACGTCGTAGGTCTGTGCAGGGTGTGGCAGCAGCCGCGCCAGCACCTGCGCCTTGAGCCCGGACTGTGCGGCGCTCCCCCAGATCACCCGGGCACCGCCGCGCATCGCGAGCGAGACCTGGTCGACGCCGGAGACCTGCACGTGGTCGACGCGCGCCGCGAGTCCCGCCGGGAGGGAGGCGATCACCCGGGCGGCCTCGGCCAGCGCGGCGCTCCCGGCGCCGGCCGTGGGGACCACGAGCGGCATCCCGGGTGGCACCCTCCGGAAGTCCCGGAACAGCACGCCCTCGGCGTCCATCGCGTGGTACGCGCCGCCGACCTCGACCGCCGCGACGGCGGTCCGCTCGGTGACCTTGATGAGGACGCCGTCGGGCCAGTCGCGCGACACGTCGACGCGCCGCACCGGAGCGAGGGCGCCGACCCGCGAGCGGATCGCGGACAGGTCGAGGTCGGCGAGGTGAGCACCGTCGGGCACCCTCGCGGCGGTCAGGATCTGCTGGCGGGTCAGCAGCGACTCCCCCTGTACGTCGACGTGCTTGACGGTCAGCACCGAGCTGAGGAAGACCAGCCAGATCGCGCCGGAGACCAGGGCGACCAGCAGCACCGACGCGATCACGTAGCGCCAGACCAGCCACCGGCGCAGCCACTGCCGGCGCGCGAACCGCCGGCG
>JBAUWD010000048.1:0-5616 GCA_049583575.1 Nocardioides sp. | reverse complement strand
GGCGGAGGCGGCGGCCGCGCGGATCGGGCTCCCGCTCACCGTCGTCGAGACCGGGACCGGCGGACTGGAGCGCGCCCTCGCCGACCTGGTCGGCTGACGCTCACCTCTGGAGCCGCTCCAGCAGCGCGTTGCGCCAGGCCTCGGTCTCGGCGATCTGGTTGAACGTGAAGACGTGCAGGCCGGTGACGTTGGCGTCGGCGGCGGCGAGCGCCGGCGCGCACTTCTCGAGGAACCGCTCACCGGTGAAGCCGCCCGGAGCGGCCAGCCGGGCGAACGTCCCCTTGTGCTTGGCCAGGAAGCGCGTCGACTCCCCCACCCCGATCTTCGTCGCCATCGCGAGCAGCTTGGTGCGCTCGACCGGGCCGGGGATGCCGAGCAGCACCGGGAGCTGGACCCCTCGACGGCGCAGGCGCCCGAGCCAGCTGCTGATCGCCGACGGGTCGAAGGTCAGGTTGCTGACGATGTGGGTGGCGTAGCGGCGCTTGTCCCACATCGACTGCACGGTCAGGTCGTCGTGGATCGTCGGGTGCGACTCCGGGTAGCCGGTGATGCCGACCTGCGCGAACGGCCGGCCCAGGGCGTCGAGGTCCTCGAGCAGCGACAGGGCGTCGCTGTAGGAGCCGGCCGGCTCGGCGTCCCCGCCGGGCACGAACACGGTGGTCACGCCGTGGCCGACCAGCCGGTCGCAGATCTCCGCCAGCTCGCTGCGGCCGCTGATCATCCGGGCCGCGAGGTGGGGGACCACGGTGTAGCCCTGGTCGCCGAGGCGCTCGGCGAGGGCGAACGTCGCCTCGAGGCCCTTGCCCGGCGATGCCGTGATCGTGACGACACGGTCGGTCGGCAGCGAGGCCAGCACCTTGTCCTCGGTGGAGGGCGTGGGCAGGACCTCGAAGCGGGCCTGCTCCACCACCGCGACCAGGGTGGAGCGAACGACCTCGTTGCGCATAGTGCATCCCGTTTCGTGATACGAACCGACGCAAGCCTAGCGGTCCCGGCCGTCGTGAGAAAGGGTCCCGATCAGCTCTCCGTGCCGGCGAACAGCGCCGACAGGTCGAGCGTGGGCACGTGCCGCTTCGAGGCGAGCGAGACGTAGCGGCGCGCGATCGCGTCCTTGCCGAACCCGAGGATGGTGCTGAGCAGCCCGATCGCCTCCGCGAGCTCGTCCGGAGGTACGTCGTTCACGACGCGTGTCCAGATGGCCTCCTCGAGGACGTTGAACGCGGTCTGCACCTCGCCGATCCCGAACCCGGCGTCGAAACGCTGCTCGGCGATCTCCTCGCAGTACCTGCTCACCGGCTCCAGCTGCCGGTCCCGTGCGGCGGCCACGACCAGGTCGAACAGCTCGGCGAGGCGCTCACGCGTGAACGCCTCGCCCGACCTCTCGTAGTGGACGGAGTGCGAGCGCTGCACCGATCGGAACGCGTCCTCGAGCACCTCAGACCTCTGCTGTGCCAACAGGTCGTTCAGCTCCACGGACTCCATCTCCTTCTCGCTCTCGGGGCGTCACCGTCGACAGCGGTCCGCTGCGTAGCCAGCAGTATCCTCCGCGGGTCGCGGCCGGGATGGCTCAATCGCCGACGGTCTCGATCCCCCGGGCGACGATCAGCGGGTCGGGCCGGCCGACGACGTCGTGGTCCTTGTCGTCGTACTCGACGTCGGAGAGGAACGCGCGCATGGCGTTGAGCCGGGCCCGCTTCTTGTCGTTGCTCTTGACCGTCACCCACGGGGCGATGTCGGTGTCGGTCCGCAGGAACATCTCCTCCTTCGCCTCGGTGTAGGCGTCCCACTTGTCCAGGGACTCCAGGTCGATCGGCGAGAGCTTCCAGCGCCGGACCGGGTCCACCTGCCGGATGATGAACCGCGTGCGCTGCTCGGACCGGGTCACCGAGAACCAGAACTTGGTCACCATCACCCCGCTGGTGATGAGCATCTGCTCGAACATCGGCACCTGGGTCATGAACTGCTCGTACTCGTCGTCGGTGGCGAAGCCCATCACGCGCTCGACACCGGCCCGGTTGTACCAGGAGCGGTCGAACAGGACCATCTCACCGCTCGTGGGCAGGTGGGTGGCGTAGCGCTGGAAGTACCACTCGTTGCGCTCGCGGTCGCTCGGCTTGGTCAGGGCGACCGTGCGTGCGTAGCGGGGGTTGAGGTGTTCCATGAAGCGCTTGATCGTCCCGCCCTTGCCGGCCGCGTCGCGTCCCTCGAAGAGGAGCACGTGTCGAGCGCCGGAGTCCTGCTGCCAGGTCTGGAACTTCAGCAGCTCGACCTGCAGCAGGTACTTCTGCTCCTCGTACTCGGTCACGTCCATGCGCTCGTCGTACGGGTAGTTCTCCCGCCAGGTGTCCACGGCCCTGCCCGACGGGTCGATGAGGATCGGGTCGTCGTCGTGGTCCTCGCCCACGGTGTAGCCGTCGGACTGCATCCGGTCGATGTACTCGCGAACGTCGGTCAGCATGGACAGACGGTAGAGCCCCGGGGTGAACGGCGGGCGAATGCCCGCGGGTCAGACCGGCGGGAGCCCGATCGCGATCTTCGCGGCGACGTCGCGGATCGCTTCCTGGTCGACGCCGATCCCGGGCAGGCGTCCGGCCAGGTGCAGGTTGATCAGCTCGTAGACCATGTGTGCCGGCTGCCGGCGCATCTCGAGGTCGACCCGCTGGATCACCTCGACCACCAGCTCGTCGAGGTGCCGGTAGTAGTCCACGGGGTTGTACTCGACCGGCTGTTCGAGCGCGTAGACGCTCACGGGGAGGGCCATCCGACGATGCTGCCAGGCGCCCCCTGGGAACGGAAGCCCCGGGACGGAGGACGACCGCCCCTCCGGTGGCCTAGGGAGCACGACTCGGAGGGGCGGTCCAGATGTTCGCCTGCGGTATGCAGTTGTGTGTCGGCTCTTCTCGCTCCTCGACGGTAGGCCCGCCGCACGGCGCTTGGGAAGCCAGTTCGTCGGATGTGCGGCCGGTGTTCAACGGCTCGTCGCCCGGCGCCGGTCAGGCGACCAGCGGCTGCGCAGCGACACGGTTGCGACCGGCGTGCTTCGCGGCGTACAGAGCCCGGTCGGCCGCGGCGTACAGCTGGGGGTAGTCCGAGGCGTGCGTGGGCGCATGGGCCAGGCCGGCGCTGATCGAGACGTGGATGACGTGTCCGGCCGAGAGGGTGATGCCGTGCTCTCGTACGCGGTCGACGATCTCCTTGGCCCGGCGCTCCGCCACCTCGAGCGGGCAGTCGGGCATCAGCAGCGCGAGCTCGTCGCCACCGATGCGCGACACGACGTCGCCGAGCCGGGCGAACTCCAGCAGCAGTGCGGAGACCTGGACCAAGACCTCGTCGCCGCCCTGGTGACCGTACTGGTCGTTGACCGACTTGAACCGGTCGAGGTCCACGAGGACCAGTGAGGTGCCCTCCGGGGCCCGGGTCGTGGACACGGCCCGGGCGGTGGCCTCGTCGAAGACCCGACGCGTGACCAGGCCGGTCAGTGAGTCCGTCGTGGCGCGGTGCGCGAGCTTGGCCATGGTGATCTCTCGGGCCTCCGCACCGCGGACCAGCATCACCGTGGTCGCGATGAGTGCCGCGGCGAGGTAGCCAATGTCGCTGATCGCGGTCCTGAGCGGCAGGCCGGCGAGCACCACGACGGCGTCACCCAGGATGGCTGCCGCGGTGACCAGGCCGGCTCCGCGGCGCGGTAGCTGCGAGCCGGCGTACAGGGTCGGGAAGAGGAAGAAGATCTGGGCCGTGAACGACGCGTCGTCCGTCGCGAGGTCGATGACGACGATCGCGACGATCGCCAGGAACGGGCACACCGTCCAGGCGGGTCGGGCGGCCCCCTCGACGACCGTGCCGGCGACGCTCATCACCACGCCGATGGCGACCGCGGCACCGGCCAGGGCGAGCAGCCGACCGTTGGTCGGCTGCACCTGCTCCTGGAGCGGCAGGAAGACCACACTGACGGCGACCGCGAGCAGGGTGAAGGACGAGACGATGCGTTTGGCCACGCCGTAGTCACGGGGCTGCATCCACGTCAGCACCTGCACCACCACCTGGGTCACTGCTTTCCTCTGAGGCGGCCGGACCTCGATTCCGGGCCGCTCCGGTGCTGCCAACGTAGCCGGAACGGCGAGCCTCGACACGGAGAATGCGCGAACCCGCCGGCGCCGACGTGTGGACCGCGTCACCGTCGCCGGTAGAGCCATCCGGTGGTCGGACCGAAGACGCCCGCGATCGCGAGTGCGGCGAGGAGCACCCACACGACCTCGTGGGCGGCCGGGTCCCCGGACATGAGGTCTCGGACGGCAGTGGTCAGGTGCGTGACCGGGTTGACGGTCGCCGCGGCACGCAGCCAGCCCGGCATGGTGGCCGGGTCGACGAACACGTTGCTGACGAAGGTCACCGGGAACAGGATCACGAACCCGAGGTTGAGCACCGCGTTCGGGGTGCGCAGGACCAGCCCGAGGGTGGTCCACACGCACGACAGCGCGAGCGCGAACGTCACGACCAGCACCAGCGCGGCCAGGACTCCGCCTGGTCCGCCGCCGGAGCGGTAGCCCATGACGAAGCCGAGGCCGAGCACGATGGCGGCCGCGAGGACGTAGCGGCCGACGTCGCCGATCAGGGCCCCCACGATCGGCGCCGGCCGCCACACCGGAAGGGAGCGGAAGCGGTCGAAGGCACCGGTGGACAGGTCGCGGTTCAAGGTGACCCCGCTGTACACGGTGACGAACACGACGGCCAGCGCCAGGGTGCCGGGCAGCAGGAACTGCAGGTAGTGGCTCGGCGAGCCGGCGAGCGCGCCGCCGAAGAGGTAGGTGAACAGCAGCGTGAACATCACCGGGATGCCGATGACGTCGCCGAGCTGCTCGGGCACGTGCTGGATCTTGAGAACGGCCCGCCAGGCGAAGGTGAACGACGCGCTGACCGCTCCGGCCGGTGTCGGCGTGGGACCGTCCCAGAGGGCCGACGACGCGGACAGGTCCTGCGTCTCCGGGGTGCCGACGTGACGATCGCTCATGAGGCACTCTCCTGCGTCCGGTTCGTGGGTGTGGCGCTCCTGCCGGTGAGCGCGAGGAAGACCTCGTCGAGGCTGGGCTGGGCGTACGAGAAGTCGCTGACTCCCACCCCGGCGACGTCGAGCCGAGCCAGCGCCTGGTTCACCTCGGCGATGACGGCGCTCCCCGCGGACTGCGGCATCTGCACCGTCAGGGACGCCGGGTCGGGATCCAGGACGGGAGTCGCCCCGGGCAGCGTCGACATGGCGCGCGCGGCGTCGCCGCGCCGTGCCGGATCCGCGAGGCGGACCCGGAGACGGCCCGACCCGACCGAGGCCTTCAGCGCGGCTCTGGTTCCCTCGGCGATCACGGCCCCGTGGTCGATGACGGCGATCCGGCCGGCGAGCTGGTCGGCCTCGTCCAGGTACTGCGTGGTCAGCAGCACCGTCGCCCCCCGGCCGACGGCGGCCCGGACCAGCTCCCACACGTCGTTGCGGCTGCGCGGGTCCAGCCCGGTGGTGGGCTCGTCGAGGAACAACAGGTCCGGGGTGTGCACCAGGCTCGCGGCGATGTCGAGGCGGCGCCGCATCCCGCCACTGAAGGTTCGCGCGCCGCGCCGGGCCGCGGCCGT
>JBAUWD010000047.1:0-1741 GCA_049583575.1 Nocardioides sp. | reverse complement strand
CCGAAGACCCCGAGGCCGACGGTCGCCCCTTCGTCGGTCAGCGCGGGGTGGGCCAGCACCTCGTGGCCCGCCCGGCGCTGCACGATCTCGTGCGGCAGCTCGCCGAAGGTCCAGGTGGTCTGGCCCGTGGCGCCGAGACCGCTGTCGTCCGCGACGGCCGCCAGCGCGTCCTCGAACTCACCGCGAAGCGGGGCCTTGAGTGCCTCGAGGTCCTTGCCTCGGGCCTGCTCCTGGCCGTCGTCGCCGACCACGCGGTACGTCGGGCGGAGGTGCTCGGGCACCCGCGACCAGTCCCAGGCCTCGCGCGGGACGACGACGCCGGTGGTGGCGCGCGCCCAGCGCTCGAGCGCGTCCAGCAGCGGCTCGTCACCGGGCGGGGTCGCGGCGAGGAACTCCCGGGCCTTGTCGGGGGCCGGGACGAAGCTGACCCGGAGGTTCTTCGGCAGGCTGCGGATCAGGCTGGTCACCAGCTCCTGCCGGACGCCGGGGACGTTCCAGGAGAAGTCGTCGCCGGCGACCCGGTTGAGCGTCGCGACGGGGACGTCGATGGTCAGGCCGTCGTCGGCGGCCCCCGGCTCGAAGTGGTAGCTGATCGGGAAGGTCAGGCCCTCCCCCTGCTGCCAGGCCTCGGGGAAGTCGTCGGCGCTGACCTCGTCGGCGGTGTCGTGGGTGAGCATCGACGGGTCGAAGGTGAGCAGGTCGGGACGCTGCCGGCGCTCCTGCTTCCACCACTGGTCGAAGTGAGCGCCGGAGACGACGTCGTGCCCGATGCGGGCGTCGTAGAAGTCGAACAGCGTGCCCTCGTCGACGACGATGTCGCGCCGGCGGGCGCGGTGCTCGAGCTCCTCGGCCTCATCCAGCAGGCGCTGGTTCTCCGCGAGGAAGCGGTGCCGGGTCGACCACTCGCCGTACACCAGGGCGTGGCGGATGAAGAGCTCACGGCTCAGCTCCGCATCGATCCGGCCGAAGGGGACGAGCCGGTCGGCGACCAAAGGGACGCCGTACAGCGTGACGCGCTCGTAGGCCATCACGGACGCGCGCCTCTTGGACCAGTGGGGCTCGCTGTAGGTGCGCTTGACCAGGTGGGCACCGATCTGCTCGGCCCACTCGGGCCTGATCGCGGCGTTCTGCCGGGCCCACAGCCGCCCGGTCTCGACGAGCTCGCCGGCCATCAGGTACGGCGGGTTCTTGCCACGCAGCCCGCTGCCGGGGAAGATCGCGAACCTCGCGCCGCGGGCGCCGAGGTACTCCCGCGGCCCCCGGCGTCCGCCGGCCGAGCCTGTCGAGACCTGGTCCCGCTCGTCGAGCACCCCGATGTGGGACAGCAGACCGGACAGCAGCGCCTGGTGGATCCCGTCGGCGTCGTACGGCGCGCCTCCCTGGGACGCGGGGCCCAGCTCGACCTCCAGCTCGCGGCAGACCTGGCGGAGCTGCGACTCGAAGTCCTGCCACTCCCTCACCCGGAGGTGGTTGAGGTACTCCCGCCGGCACATCCGCCGGAAGGCACTGCTGGAGAGCTCCCGCTGCTGCGACCGCAGGTGGCGCCACAGGTTGAGCCAGGTGAGGAAGTCAGAGGTCGGGTCCTTGAAGCGGGCGTGCAGCTGGTCGGCCTGCGCCTGCTGCTCGAGCGGTCGCTCACGGGGGTCCTGCAGGGAGAGCGCGGCGGCGATCACGAGGATCTCGCGAACGCACCCGAGGCGCTCCGCCTCCAGGATCATCCGGCCCAGGCGCGGGTCGATCG
>JBAUWD010000046.1:0-3860 GCA_049583575.1 Nocardioides sp. | reverse complement strand
AGGTCGTACGCCGCCACGCTGCCGGTGCCGCCGACCACGATCTCGGGCCTGCCGTCGCCGTCGAGGTCGGCGACCACCGAGGGCGCGTAGACGCGGCCCGCGGTCGCGGTGCCCCGGCCCAGCTCGTGGCCCTTCGCGTTGAACACGAACGTCGAGTAGAACGGCGCCACGATCTCCAGCCGGCCGTCGCCGTTCAGGTCGACCAGTCCGGGCGACGAGAACCAGCCGGTCTCACCGGTGGCGATGTGCCGGACGAACCTCGGTCGGCGTACGGCGTGGGTGGCGCGCCGGTGGACGCAGGACGTGGTCGATGCCGGCACCCCGCCACCCGGTGATGCGAAGGCGGGCTCGCCGCTCGCGCCGTCCCTCGTGGCGGCACCCGGGACGACTCCCGCGACCAGGAGTCCTCCGAGCCCGGCGACGAGCGCTCGAGACAACCGCATGCCCCGGACCCTACCGACACGAACGGGCCGTGCGCCGGGACTAGCTCGACGACGCGTCCCGCTCGAGGATCTGTCTGAGCACCTCGAGGTTGGCGGCCACCGCGGACCTGATCTGCCGCGTCGCGACCGGGGCCACCAGCCGCAGGGGGCCCGACGCGACCAGGTCGACCGTGTTGGTGAGGACGGTCGCCACCCCTTGGGGCAGCAGCACGTACTCGAGCCTCGCCCGGAAGGCGTCGAGCGAGCCCTCGACGGTGAGCCGTCGCCCCTCGTCGTACTCGACCACCTGCAGGCTCTCCTCGCGCCGGACCGGGATGGTCCGGACCTGGTGGTAGCGAGAGCCCACGCCGACGGGTCCGGGGGTGACCTTGGTGGTCGTCTCGAGGGCGTAGTTCCACTCCGGCAGGTGCTCGAGGTGGGACAGGTAGGCGAACACCTCCTCCGGCCGCCGGCCGATCGTGATCGTGTTGGTGAACCTCATCGTCGCTCCTGGGTCTGTCGCGCCCGCACGAGGCGGGCTGGAGGACCAGCCTGCGCCGGGGCGCACCACCCGTCTGTGACTTGAGTCGTCGGTGCCGGTGGGATCACGCAGGAGCCGGGTTCCACGTCTGCTCGTGCAGAGCAGTCGGATCGAGGACGTGTACGCCGTCCCGCGCGCTCGCGACGAGACCGCTCGCGCGGAGATCCCGCAGCACCCGGGCGACCACCTCGCGCACGGAGCCGACCGCGTCGGCCAGCTCCTGCTGCGAGACCCTCGCGACCAGATGGCCGCCGGGGTCCTGCTGAGCGGCGGCCAGGTCCAGCAGGTGCAGGGCGACCCGCTGCCGTACCGAGCCGAAGGTGTTGATCGCCGTCTGCCGGAGGTTCTCGTAGAGCCTGCGGTTCAGCTCCTCCGCCAGGGCCCAGGCGACCCGCCCGTCCTGGGCCGCGGCCCTTCTCAGCCCTGCGGCGTCGACCCGGAAGAGGGTGGACTCCTCCACCGTCTGGACCCCGACATCGGCCGGGCCGCCCACCAGGACCGCGACCCCGAGGACGTCGCACGCCCGCGCGTACCTGACCGTCACCTGGCGCCCCTCGGGTGAGCTCATGTACACGCGCAGCAGGCCGCTCACGACGAGCACCGTCTTCGGGGCCGCGTGCTGCCGGTAGATCGTGGTGCCCGCCGGGTGGACGCTCCTCGTCCCGCCCGCCACCAGCGCCTCGACCAGGTCGGGGGGCAGGGTCGCGAGGAAGCTGCCCTGCATCGCGGTCACGACCTCCGCATCGGCCACCGACCAAGGATCCAGCAGACGGCCACCGCCGGGGAAGTCATCGGGTCGCGTCGACCGCGTGGTCGCGCCCGCCGCGCGACCCTAGGATGTGCCGCACGGGTCGCCCGGAAGCAGGGAACGATTGACTGAGCCGATGCGCGTTGTCCTGGTCGACAACTACGACTCCTTCACGTTCAACCTCGCCAGCCAGGTCAGGACGACCGGCATCGACGTCCGGCTCGACGTGCTCACCAACGACGACGAACGCCTGCGCTCCCTGACGTCCGCCGAGGTCGACGCCGTGATCATCTCGGCCGGACCCGGCTCGCCCGCCGACGGCCGTGACGTCGGGCTGTGCGCATCCCTGCTCGAGCGCCTGGACGGGACGCCGGTCCTCGGGATCTGTCTCGGGCACCAGCTGATCGCCCTGGCCGCCGGCGGGCAGGTCGAGCTGACGCGGCCCAGGCACGGGCACGTGAGCACGATCCGGCACACGGGGGACGGCCTGTTCCACGGCATGAGCCAGGGCTTCGCGGCGACGCGCTACCACTCGTTCGCGGTGCGCGCCGGAGTCGGGCACCTGACCGAGACGGCATGGGCGGAGGACGGGGTCGTGATGGGGATCGCGGACGACCTCCGGCCGCGCTGGGGCGTGCAGTTCCATCCCGAGTCGATCGAGACCCACGAGGGGTGGCTCGTCGTCGAGAACTTCCTCGAGACGGCCCGCCGCTACACGCGCCGCACGCCTGCCGCAACCGTCGCGCCCCGGCCGGTCGCGGCTCCGGCAGCGGCGAACCGTCCCGAGCCTGACGTGCAGGTCCTGTCGCGCCCGCTGGCCGGCCCGTTCGCCGCCGGGCTCGTGTTCCAGGCCTGTTTCGGAGCGTCCCCATTCGCCTTCTGGCTCGACGACAACGGTCCGGCCCGCGCCGGGCGGTCCTACCTCGGCAGTGCCTGCGGTGAGCTCGCGGAGACGTTGACCTACCGGGTCGGTGCCGGGGTCACGGTTCGCGACCGGCACGGGAGCCGCACCGTGGACGGCGACATCTGGTCGCAGCTCGAGCGGCGGACGGCGCACGCCGGTCACGCCGACGGCGGCCCGCTCGCCGGAGGGTACGTCGGCTACCTCGGCTACGGCTGCAAGGCCGACATCGACGGCGGCACCCGCCATCCGGTCGAGAGTCCCGAACCCGACGCGGTGTGGCTGCGACCCGACCGCGTCGTCGAGCACGACCGGGACACCGGAGACCTCGTCCTGCGAGCGCTCACCACCGCCGATGCCGCCGACCGAGCGAGTGCCGAGCAGTGGCTGGCGGACACGGCGGCACTCCTGGAGCGGCTGCGGCATGCGCATGACGGCGTACCTGCCGAGCCGCATGCCGCCTGTCCGGCGCCGTCGTCGGCACGCAGCGATGCGGAGTACCTCGAGGACATCGCCGCCTGCTTCGTCCACCTGACCTGCGGAGAGAGCTACGAGATCTGCCTGACCAACCAGCTCTCCCTGGAGCCGGTCCCCGACCCGTTCGCGCTCTACCTCCTGATGCGCGCCCGCAATCCCACCTCGCGCTCGGCGTACCTGCGCGTCGACGACCTCCACGTCGCCAGCACCTCGCCCGAGCAGTTCGTCTCCATCGACGGCCACCGGCGCATCTCGACCCGCCCCATCAAGGGCACCGTCCACCGCGGTCGTGACCCGGTCGAGGACCAGCGCCTCCGCGCCGAGCTCGAGCAGTCGCCCAAGACGCGTGCGGAGAACCGCATGATCGTCGACCTCGTCCGCAACGACCTCAACCGGGTCTGCCGTCCCGGGACGGTGCAGGTCACCCGGTACCTCGAGGTGGAGACCTACGAGACCCTCCACCAGCTGGTCTCGACCGTCGTCGGGGAGCTGCGACCCGACGCGACGACGGTGGCCGCGGTCAGGAGCTGCTTCCCACCCGGCTCCATGACCGGTGCCCCCAAGGTGCGCACGATGGAGCTCATCGACCGGCTCGAGCCACAGCCGCGTGGCGTCTACTCCGGGGCGTTGGGCTACTTCGGCGCCGACGGGAGCGTCGACCTGAGTGTGGTCATCCGCACCGCGGTCGCCACCCCGGGCCGGCTGACGGCGGGGACCGGTGGCGCGATCACCCTCGACTCCGACCCCGTCGCCGAGCTGGAGGAGGCGGCC